>CAZCOZ010000001.1:0-13607 GCA_964500555.1 uncultured Thiotrichaceae bacterium
AAAATCATTGAAGATCAAAATCGTTTTTTACTGTCATCCCCGAATGTTTTTATCGGAGATCCAGCGTTATCAGTGACTTAAAAGTTCTAGATTCCCGATAAAAACATTCGGGAATGACAACCCTCTTTTAACCGAACACTGTGCGCTCGTTACAGGAGCACTAAAGATATTAGGTATAGATAGATATATCTATTTAGAAGAAGTATCAATGACACGTAATAATAAGAACAATGCAGCAGCAACCATAGTCGATGACATAATCATAATTGCAATCGGCAGTAAATCTATCTCAAGAGCAGCCGAAATCAGTGCCGCCACTGGTACCATGAAAAACATAAAAAACAATGAAATTACTATAAACAAGCCTGCGCCAGCACTAAAATCCAGTGATTTTTGATGCTCGCTTTTAGCGACGACAGAAGGCGAATTATTAGTAATACATGTTTCATTATTGCTAATGTCGTTATTACTAATGTCGTTCTTACTAAAGTTTTGATTACTGAATTCCTGCGTTTCAGTAACCGCTTCAAAGCCTGATTCAATACCCATTTCCATGATATTTTTCATCGCCTAATCTCTCTTCATCTAAAGATGATTGTTACTAATTACGTTACTATCGACATAAGATTCCTGTTCTTTAGTTTTTCTTCTTTAATTTTTCCCAGGATAAGTTCTACTAACACTTTCCCACTTATAATTACTTGCTTAGCAAATTTCGCTATAACGTTTCATCAACCCATGCAGTCATTCTTGATTTCAAACGAAGTAAAGCCTGACCATGTATCTGGCAAACTCGTCCTTCCGTAATACCCAAAACTTCACCAATTTCGCGCAAGTTGAATTCTTCATCGTAATACAGGGCCATCACCATTTTTTCACGTTCAGGTAGACTTTCAATTTTTGAAACCAGGCCTTGCTTAAAATCTTCTTCCTGTAACTGGGCATAGGGGTTATCCTGATCGCTGCTGTCATATTCATCCTGACAACCACCGACTGCGGAGATATCTTCATAACTCAGTAGCTGACAGCCCGCAGCATCTTTCACCATTGCGTAATAATCATCCAGATTCATTCCTAGCTGTTTAGCAATTTCGCTGTCACTGGCATCACTTCCTTTATCATTTTCTACATTTCGTATTGCTTCAGATATCTGTCGCGACTTTTTATAAACCGAGCGAGGCGTCCAGTCACAACGCCTTACCTCATCAATCATTGAACCCTGAATTCGAATACGCGCATAGGTTTCAAAACTTGCTCCCTTTGAAACATCGTAAGCTTTTAAAGCTTCAAACAAACCAATCATTCCTGTCTGCACAATGTCTTCTAATTGAACATTAGAAGGCAATCGCGTCATCATGTGATAGGCAATGCGCTTAACAAATGGCGCATACTCCGTCATTAATTCATCGTAATTAGATGCATTATCGGTCAGCGAAACGACATCTGCATAACTCGACATTCGTGCCATCAGGACACCTCCTGTGGCAACATCGAATGCGGCAAGCTGCTGAATTGATGCATACTGGGAAGCATCTCCGAGTGCATCATGTCAGATCGAATCATGCGTTCAACAAAAAATTTCAGTTGCCCATCTGTTCGATGTCGTTGTGGCCAGTTATTTATTTGTTTTGTTATACGCTTAAAGGCAAGAGATGCAGGACTATGCGGAAAAGCATCGACCACAGCACGTTGATGTTGAATAGCTTTACGCAATTTAGTATCAAAGGGAATAGCACCTAGAAAGCTGAGTACCACATCTAAAAATCGGTCTGTTGCTTTTGACAACTTAATGAATAACTCCTGTCCTTCACGAGCACCATGTGTCATGTTGGCCAGAATATGGAATCGATTGACTTTGTGTTTTCGACTCATCACTTTAATAAAGGCATAAGCATCCGTAATCGATGCAGGCTCGTCATGCACGACGACGACGACATCCTGCGAGGCACCACAAAAACCGATTACTGAATCCGATATACCTGCACCCGTATCAATAATCAATACATCGACCATGTCACTTAAATCACTAAAAGCATTTATTAATCCCATCTGTTCTTCCGGTCGTAGATTGGCCATATCGCTTATACCGGTTGAAGCAGGAATAACTTTTATATTCGCTGGCCCTTCTACAATAATTTCTTCTAGCGTTTTTTCCCCTCGCATTACATGTGAAAGGTTATATTCAGTATTCAAACCAAGCAAAACATCAACGTTAGCCAAGCCTAAGTCGGCATCCAGCAACATCACTTCTTTACCCTGCTTCGCCATTGAAATAGCTAAGTTGACTGACACGTTCGTCTTTCCGACACCACCTTTACCACTACTGACAGCAATAATTTTCACCTGCTTCGGTTCAGCAACACGTCGTAAACCTTCTGCCTGGTCACTTGTTTTCCCTATTGTTTCGCCTATTGATTCGCCTATTAAGGCGTTCATTGATCTTTTCATTAAACCGCCCACTGCCATTAAACCATTCGTTGATACATCATAAACTTGCATTATTCACTACTCCACCAAAGCTATACGCCAACTCTTCATCGGATAGCGATTTATTTAAATCTTTCATTAAGGTCACCGCTTCTTCCACCAGTGATTTACCTTCTGCCAGATGAATGTCATCTGGCACTTTTTGTCCATCACAAACATATGAAACAGGCAAATCATGCTGGATAACAACAGAGATAACTTCTCCTAAGCTAGCCGCCTCATCTGTTTTTGTTATGACACAACCGGTTAAATCCAGCATAGAAAAAGCATTAACAACTTCATCCTGTAAATTCATCTGTCCCGTTGCCGATAGCACCAGGTAATTTTTAATATCAATACCATCGATATCCAGGGAGGTAATTTGCTCGGTTAAATGAATATCTTTTTGACTAACACCCGCAGTATCAATAAGCGTTAGCTGATGTTCACCCGACTTTTCTTTAGCATCTTGAAGTAAAACTTTTAACTCTTCAGCATCGGAGGCAACATGTACAGGGATACCCAGAATTCTTCCATAACTGCGTAGTTGTTCGTGTGCGCCTATACGGTAATTATCTGTCGTAATTAAGGTCACACTTTTACGTCCGTATTTCAGAGCAAAGTGTGCCGCTAGTTTTGCAATGGTTGTGGTTTTACCCACGCCAGTCGGACCAACTAACGAAACAATGCCACCTGATGAAATAATATCTTCATCACTTACGGGTAAAACTTCAGAGAGATAATTAAGCGCTTCACCCCAGCTTTGTTTACTCATGCCATTTTCAGCAAGCCTTTTAGCAATTATTTGGCTTAATGTTGAACTCAAGCCGAGAGCCATTAACTGTTTTAATAGACTGGCATACATGGGTCTAACACGGTCTGTTTCACCCCATGAAAACTGCATCAATGGTGCTTCCATAATATTTCTTAAGCCGGCCAACTCATTTTGAATTTTATTTAACGCGGCTAAACTTTCTTTTTCCTGCCTTGCTAATTCACGGCTTTTTTCGAAAGATGCAGAGCTGGATTTATTGTTTTTCTCTACTTTTCTCCCTACTTTTTCTGTCAGAACTTTTTCTTTCTGCACTCTTTTCAGCAATTCATATTTTATATTTTTCATTTCTTCTACTGAAGAAATAGATGCTGATTTAATAGATACTGGTTCAATAGATCTAGATACTTCCTCATTGAAAGAATTAGCGTATCTATCATCAGCCGTATCAGCAGCCGTATTTGTCTGTGATTTCTTTTCATCACTAATGCTGGTACTGGTATTGCTTGCGTCCGAATTATCCAGTGCAATATTATCCATCGCATCTTCGTAATCCATTGCAGCAATAATTTCCACACCGCCACTGACTCGTCGGTTAGACAAAATAACAGCCTCTGGTCCTTGCTCATCACGTAATGCGCGCAATGCCTGGCGTGAGTCAGCGGCAAAATATCGTTTCATTTTCATGATTCACTCCAGTCATTAACATTTTTTTCATTAACCGTCTTTTCATTAATATTCTTTAAAGTATTTAAATTCATACCGTACTCCACTGTACAAATGCTATTACAAATCCAAAAAACCAGGCGATGCCTATGTTCAGCACTAAAAAAATCTTTTGAATTATTTGATTCTTTCTATTCATATTTTTACTGTTAATAGTTTTAGTATTCATGCTTTAGTATTTATGTTCTTCTACAGTTTTATTGTTATGTTTTATTGCTCGTCTTTTATTATCAAGCCCTAAGCCGCTTCAACTCTATTGTTACCGCCAACAGCAGCAACAACTTTTATATTTTTACTGTCAGGTACTTCGTTATAAGCCAATACATGAAGGTTCGGCGCTAAATTTCTTAACAATCTTGCCAATGCATTTCGAATCACAGGCGACACCAGTAACACTGCGGCTTTATTTTCTATTTCCTGTTGTTTAATACACATATTTAGTTCCTGTATCATTTGCTCTGCTAGTCCAGGTTCTATACCTAAACCTAGTTCTGAAGCGCTTTGTATTGACTGCTGCAATATCTGTTCCAACTCTGGGTTTAATGTAATAACTGACATTTCCTGCTCCATACCGTTGATGTGCTGGTATATTTGACGTGACATGGCGGTTCTAACAATGGCTGTTAACGCGTCAGAGTTTTGGCTTTCAGTCGCATGCTCCGCCAAAGTTTCGGCGATAGTGCGCATATCACGAATCGGTACGCCTTCTGATAATAAGTTTTGCAACACTTTCACCACAACACCAAGCGGCAACGCTTTAGGCACAAGATCTTCAACTAACTTCGGTGATTGTTTAGCCAGCATATCCAGTAACTGCTGAACCTCTTCATAACCCAATAATTCATGCGCATGCTGGCTTAATAAGTGACTTAAATGCGTCGCCACAACCGTACTGCTATCCACCACGGTATAACCCAGCGTTTGCGCCTCATCTCGCACAGCCGGTTCAATCCATACTGCTTCTAAACCAAAGGTTGGGTCTTTTGTCTTGATACCTTTTAAGTTACCAAATACCTGGCCAGGATTAATCGCCAGTTCTTTTTCAGGATAGGCTTCGCCTTCGCCGACAGGGACACCCATTAATATAATGCGATACGCATTCGGTGAAAGATCGAGATTGTCTCGAATATGAACAGCCTGAACCAGGAAGCCTAGCTCCTGCGATAATTTTTTACGCACGCCTTTAATGCGAGACATCATCTGCCCGCCCTGATTTTTATCCACCATTGGGATTAAGCGATAACCCACTTCCAGACCAACAACATCAACCATTGGTACGTCATCCCAACTCAGGTCTTTGAATTGCGCTTCAACTTCGGGTTCTTCGACTTCTTCAATATCAGGGTTTCGTTCTTTCTCTTGAAGCTGATGTAAGTAATATGCAGTGCCACCAAAGATTGCACCCAGGGTTAAGAACACAATATTTGGCATTCCCGGAACCAAACCTAAAGAACCCACAATTGCACCTGTAATAGCAATGGGTCTCGGTTTATTTAATAACTGGCCGATAACCTGTTCACCCATATCCCTGGCAGCAGAAGCACGTGTCACTGCGATAGCCGCGGCAGTAGATAAAATAAGTGATGGAATTTGTGCAACTAAACCATCGCCAATGGTTAATAAAGTGTAGTTATGTGCTGCCTGTGAAAAATCAAGATCATGCTGAACAATACCAATCCCTAAACCAAAAATGATATTGATAAATAAAATCAATATTCCGGCAACTGCATCACCACGAATAAATTTACTGGCACCATCCATTGAACCGTAGAAGTCTGCCTCGCCAGTTATTTCCTGACGCCTCTCCCGTGCTTCATCCTGTGTGATGAGGCCCGCGTTTAAATCAGCATCAACTGCCATTTGCTTACCTGGCATTGCATCTAATGTAAATCGTGCATTTACTTCTGAAATTCGACCTGCACCTTTTGTCACAACAACAAAATTAATAATAGTGAGTACCGCAAATACAACCAGACCTACTGTATAATTACCACCAACAACAAACTCACCAAACGATTGAATAACATTTCCCGCTGCATTCGTACCAGTGTGCCCATCAAGCAACACAATACGTGTTGAAGCAACATTAAGCGACAGACGTAATAATGTTGCCGCCAGTAAAATCGTTGGAAAGACAGAAAAATCCAATGGTCGGATGGTATAAATAACCACCAGTAAAACCACTAATGAAAGTGCTATATTAAAGGTAAAAAATAGATCCAGTATCAAAGGAGGCATAGGTAAAACCATCATTGCCAACATAGATACAAGCAAAAATGGAATACCTAACCCATGAAAAGACAAAGCGGGTTTCATTGGAAGTACAGCAGCATCACTCATGTTTTAGATCTCACGTTTTTAGTCTTATGTTTTAATCTTATGTTTTAGTCTTATGTTTAAATTTCGTGTCTTAAAATTGTGCTTACAATTCATTGCCATCATCTGGTTTTAATGCATCAACTAACTCATCCGGTATTGGTAAGTCCGTCGGTGTCTCTGGCGGAACATCTCCGTTGTATTTCGTTGTTTTCAACTGGTAGACATACGTTAAAATAGTGGCAACTGCGACGTACAGACCACCAGGAATTTCGTCATCTATTTCTGTACTGGCATACAAAGCACGTGCTAATGGCGGTGCCGATACAATTGCAATATTATTTTCTTCTGCAATGTGACGAATGTTTGCAGCGATTAAGTCAGCACCCTTGGCAACAACCACAGGCGCTCTCATATTGAACTGGTCATAACTCAAGGCGACAGCATAATGTGTCGGGTTAGTAATGATGACATCGGCTGTGGGTACGGCTTCCATCATGCGACGTTGTGACATTTCCTGTTGCAAGGCACGAATACGACCTTTCACTTCAGGTCGACCTTCCGTATCCTTGTTTTCGTCTTTTATTTCCTGTTTCGTCATTTTCAATTCTTTAGTGTGCTGCCAAATTTGAAAAGGCACATCAATAGCAGCGATAAGAATTAACACCGAACTACAGGCCATAAATGACCAGCCACATAATTTTGCAACATGAAAAATAGCGGATTCCAACGGCTCGTCACCTAAACCTAATAATTCATCCATCAACGACCACAGAATAAGTGCCGAAACACCCGAAACAAGCGCGAACTTGGCAAGTACTTTTACTAGCTCCATCAAACCTTTCAATGCAAATATTCGACCAAGGCCTTTAATAGGATCAATTTTTTCCCACTTGAAGCTAACCGCTTTCATACTGAACGACCAGCCGCCGATTCCAATTGGCGTTAGTAATACAATAACCATGAGTAAAACAAACAAAGGTGCAATAATGATTAAGCTTTGTAATGCGGTATCGCCTAATATTTCAATCAATCCATCCGAGCTTATGTCCTGTGCGTTTTTTATTGATAAACCACGTTGCAACAAATCTCTTATCCCTGTTAATAAACTGCCACCCATTAATAAAAAACCGGCACCAGCACCCATTAACAGCATCATGCTATTGAGTTCCTTTGATCGGGGAACCTGGCCTTTGTCTCTCGATTCCCGGAGTTTTTTGGCGGTGGGTTCCTCGCTGCGTTCCTGTCCGGTATCTTCAGCCATGCCTACATCGCCACGATATGCGTTTGGATAAGATCAATCGCCTGCATTAACAGTCGACTTAAATGATTAGTAATGGTGGGCAAAGTAAGAATGATGAATGCAAGTCCAATCATAATCATGATCGGAAAGCCCACCGCAAAAATATTTAATTGCGGTGCTGCACGCGAGGTCACACCAAAAGCCAGGTTAACCAGTAACAATGCTGCAACTGCAGGTAATGCGATTAACATACCGCCAGCAAACATATCACTACCCCACGTGACTAGTTGCCACAGGTCTTCTGTAGAGAGAAAAAGTGGACCGACTGGCATCGTTTTAAAACTGGATGCAAGTACTTCTATAAAAACAAGATGACCATTCAATGCTAAAAAAACCAGAGTCGCCATAATCAGAAAGGCCTGACTAATCACTGGAACCTGAACACCATTTTGCGGGTCTATCATTGACGCAAAACCTAAACCCATCGCAGTAGCAATACTGTAACCAGCAATCACAAAAGCAGAAAAAACCATCTGTAAAATAAAGCCCATAGCCAGACCAATTAGTATTTGCGAAATACTTATAATCAGTGCTTCACCACTAATCAAATCAACCACGGGAGGTTTGGGTATTACTGGCACTAATATCCAGGCGATAAAAAATGCCAGTAGAATACGAATACGAACCGGTACACTGCGTGCAGAAAAAATAGGCGCGGCTGCGAACATTGCCCCTATACGCATAAATGGCCATAACAATGTCGCCATCCCAGAGAGTAATTCTGCACTCGTAAAATTCATCCAATCAAATCCGGAATGTTTTTAATTAGAGTAATAGAAAAATCTGTTATTAGACTTAACATCCAGGAACCTGATATTAATAATGCCAGTGCAAGAACAATTAACTTCGGTATAAAGGTTAATGTCATTTCCTGTATTTGAGTTGCTGCCTGGATCATACCAACGATCAAACCCACAGCCAGAGCAGATAACAATAATGGTGCTGACAGCAGTGCCATAATCCATAATGCTTCGCGGCCAACATCAAGTACTGTTTCTGGTGTCATTTTTACTACCCTTTCTTAATAGAAATTATTATTATGAAAAATTAAACGTAAAAACTCGATGCCAGAGTGCCCATAATAAGCGCCCAACCATCAATCAAAACAAACAGCATTAACTTAAACGGTAACGAAATAATCATTGGTGATAACATCATCATGCCCATCGACATCAATACACTTGCCACCACAATATCGATAATGAGAAAGGGAATAAAAATCAAAAATCCGATTTGAAAAGCCGTTTTTAATTCACTGGTAACAAACGAAGGTAGCAGCAAAGAAAAAGGTACTTTTTTATCGGGATCCAACTTTCCCTGCCCGGATATTTCTGCAAACATGGCTAAATCTGTTTCCCGTGTTTGATTCAGCATAAAGTCATAAAATGGTTCTGATACTTTTTCAAATGCGACTTCTGAACTTATTTTTTCATCGAGGTAAGGCTTAACACCTTCCTCATATGCCGTATTAAAAACGGGTGCCATAATAAAAAAAGTTAAAAATAAAGCAAGCCCCAAAAGAATTTGGTTAGACGGTGTTTGTGCTGTGCCTAATGCCTGCCTTAATATCGAAAATACAATAATGATTCGAGTAAAGGATGTTGTCATTATTAACGCCGCTGGTAATAAACTCATCACCGTCATTAAGGCAAGTATTTGAATCGTTACCGTATACGTCTCGCCACCGTTTGCTGCAGGTGAAACCGTAAATGCAGTAAGACCTTGCGCAGCCCACGCAGCTGTTGTTGGTAACAGCACTAATAATAAAATAGAGATTATGCGTATAATAGTCATTATTATTTCTTCTTATTTGCCGTGTCAGTCTTGTTTTCAGAAGCGACATCCGCCATCATTGTTTTCAATTTATCGGAAAACCCTTTATCAGAATGTTTATTTTCAACATTTGATGCTACGCCAGCCGATGCTGTTATTGATGAATTTAATACATGTAATTTATTAATTCGCCCCGGTGAAACGCCAACCAGTAACTGTTCTTCGCCTACCTGTAACAACACGATTTTTTCTCGTGACCCCATACTTATGCCACTAATTATTTTTAACGAATCATCTTTCACAGAATGAAATCGATTCATTTTTTTAGCAAACCATGCCAAAACAACAATACACAACACAACAACCAGTAAGCCAAGAACAAGCTGCATTAAATAACTACCGCTCATAGGATTTGTTGCTATCGAACCTGATGTAATAGAGCCAGACTTTATGACTGAATCTGATTTTATAACCTGTGTTACAACATCTTCAATTGAATAGGTTTTTGTTGAATAGAAAAAAACAATGCCTGAAAAATATATTTTCGACTGCGCTTTCAATTTTTTAAAAATATAAAATATCATTTTAATTTTTTCACACGTTCTGCAGGACTAATCACATCCGTCAGTCGGAGACCAAACTTTTCATTAATTACAACTACTTCACCATGTGCTATTAGCGTGCCATTGATTAAAACATCCATTGGCTCACCCGCTAAGCGATCAAGTTCCACAACCGACCCCTGATTAAGCTGCAATAAATCTTGTATTGGTAATTCTGTTCTGCCTATTTCCATTGATATGGTTACTGGGATATCGAGAATCACATCTAAATTTGCATCTGCTGTAGTCAGTTGCGATGAACCTGTGTTTAAGTCTTTAAATTCAGCACGCTCATAGTCGTTGTCACTACCCGCTTGCGTATCTGACTGTTCAGTTACAGTTTCTCCTTCACCCTGAGCAGCCATTGTTGCGGCCATACCATCATTGTTTTCAGGCGATTCAGCCCCTGATATTTCTTCACTCATTTTTTCAACCCTCTTATTATTTATTTATTTATTTTCTATTATCAACTTGGCTATTATCAATTTGGCTATTTTTAATTTGTCTATTCAGGTTTGAAAATGGGCGCGACAAACTGCACCGAGTTTTTACCATTTGAACGACCAAGCATTCCTCTAAAAACAGGTACATCACCTGCACGAACGGTAACTAAATCTGGCATTTCAATTGGAATCACATCACCATTGTTTAAGTTCAGCACTTCAGCAAGTGTGATTTTCGTAAGTGTCATCGAACTATCAATTTCAATCATTGCCTGTTTCATTTCTTCTTTTAATGAATTAACCCAGCGTGCATTGTTTTCGTCCTGATCTTTTTTCACACCAACATCAAGTAATTCACGAATGGGTTCAATCATTGAATAAGGCATAACAAGGTGAAATTCACCGCCTCCACCTTCAAGATCAATTTGAAATTTTGAAACAACAACAACTTCAGATGGACTAACAATATTTGCGTATTGCGGATTTGTTTCAGAACTTTGGAATTTGAAATCCAGTGCCATAACGGGTTCCCAGGATTTTTTTAGATCAGAAAATATTAAGTTAAGCAATAACTGCACAACTCTATCTTCAGTCGGAGTGAATTCAGTACTATCAGTACGCGAATCATAACGACCATCACCACCAAAAAAATTATCAACTGTGGCATATACAAGTTTCGGATCAATGACACATAGTCCTGTACCACGAAGTGGATTGACATCAATTAAATTCAGACTTGTTGGCATGATAAGTCCGCGTGAATATTCTGAAAATTTAACCATACTTACACCGATTGCGGTTACCTCTGTCGTCCGGCGGAGCATATTGAACATGCTAATACGTAACATACGAATTAAACGTTCGTTAATCATATCGAGTGTTGGCATCCTGCCACGAATGATTCGGTCATTACCCGCAAAATCATATAGCCTAACTTCACCTGGCTCTATTTCGGATTCTGACGATTCCGTATCGATATCACCACTATCTACTCCACTTAATAAAGTATCTATTTCATCCTGAGACAAATTTTCATTCACTTTCTAAAACCCTCTATTGAATGACAAATGAAGTAAAGTAAGCTTCTTCAATACTGCTTACCATTTCTTCACCACCCTCGACTTTTTGTAGTGTGGCATTCATGTCTGTTGCTACCTCCTCCAGTAATTTTTCTTTCCCTTCACGTGTCAACATTGCATCATAGTTTTGACTACCGAATAGCATTAACAAACTGCTTCTAATAACTGGCATGTGCTCTTCTATTTTTGGAATAACGTCTGAATCACGCGTCATGACATCAACAGAAAATTGCATAAATCGAGACTCATTTCCGCTATTGAAACTGACAATAAATTTGGGATCCATAGAGTGATATTCTGGTGGCAAATCAGATACGACCTCCCCACCTTCTGCTTCTACTACAGCTGCAGCTAATTTTTCTTCATTCATTTTATTAACGAAAAAAAATGTTCCGCCAACTAAACCACCGCCAAGTAACATGGACAAAGCCACTGCTACGATCACAATTTTCATTATCGGTGAACCGCTATCAGCACCCGCCTCTTCTTCCTCGTCTTTTTTTTCTTTTTTAGCCATTTCTTTTTACCTTTTTTGTATTGCATTACACTATGTATAATCTTGCTACCAAGGATAAAAGCAAAAGCCATGCCAACCATAAATTGAAATTAAAAATACAGTTATTTCATGTGGTTACGCGTGTGTGTTTTTTAATGATGGGATTTTGACAGCGCCTGGAATAGGCCTGTCAGAATTCTGTCTTACGACATTTGAAGTGCGTGATGGGAATTAAACTATAAACTTTAGGTTAGAAAATATCTTCTTACTAACAATTAAACAAAGTAGTCGACTGTACCTGAGGGCGATGAAACGTGTTGCGTTAATGACTCACTTGTTTCAGAAGAAATTAAGTGACCGTTATTACTACTATCAATTATATTCGACGCATTTTTTTTATCCTCGGAATTTTGCTCACGTTGTTCTGCAAAGGAATGTTTTGAAATATCCGCATCGGCCAGATTGAACCCATTTTCATCTAACATTTCGCGAAGTTTGGGTAACGCCTGTTCCATTGCTTCCCGAACAATGGCATGTTTACTGCTTAGCGATACATTCACCTGATCCTCTCTCATATCAATAAGTATTTCAATCGGCCCCAAATGTGCAGGGTTTAAGCGTATTTCAGCACTGCCTATATTTTGATTAACCATCGATAGAACTTGTTTACCCATTCCCTGAGACCAGGCAGTACGACCAAAGGCTTCTGTAATTGCTGCTGGTGATACTGTCGGTAAATTTATATTTGAAAGATTATTTACCGCTGGATTTGTAATGATGGAGGCACTATCGCTATGTGGACTAACAGAGATTGCTGTTGCTTGTATTAATGAAGCAACCTGTGCTGACTGTGCTGCTGAAAATAATTGCTGTTGGGAAAATGCATTAGGTAAAGTCGGCATTCTATCGGCCACTAGCCCAGATAACTCAGTAGTAAAAGACAAACCATCCAAAGGCTGCAGTATGTTCGATTGAAAATAATTAATTTCTAACCCTGTATTAGTCTTTATCTTAGCTGTTGAATTGTCTGATATAGCACCAGATATATTCCTGGAAGCATTTAAAATATTTTCTTGAGTAACGTTAGTATCGCTGACAGATCGAGCCTGCAGTAATGTGCGTAATGAAGACGATAATACATTCAACGGAGCAAGAAGCGCTGCGTCTTCGTCAGGCAATAATGTTGTCGTCGTCGTTGGCGATGACAACGAACGTTCTACCTTGTTTAATTCTTCGCTGCTATGATTAGTCACTCTACTATCTTGTGAAGATGAAGCAACCAAAGAAGACTTAAGCTGAAGTTGAGCCAGACTATTGTCTAAACCGGATTTACTTTTAGGTAACACATCGTTTAATACCAACGATTCATCATGCACTCGATTATGTATTTGATCGCCTATTAATTCTATCGAACCTTTTGGACTACCATTATTTAAATTACTATTAATAGTAGAAATTTTATGTATATCGGTTTTATCACTATCTTTTGCTATCACCTTTGCAAGTGAAACTTGTTGCAGTTGAGATATATTCTCTACTGGCGCAGCAATATCCGTCGTTAAGACTTCCAGTGCCGTTTGTGTTGCTGATTGAACTGATGACTGTTGTAACGGTTGTTGTGAGGATTGTGC
>CAZCOZ010000001.1:13707-53096 GCA_964500555.1 uncultured Thiotrichaceae bacterium
TTTGTGTTGCTGATTGAACTGATGACTGTTGTAACGGTTGTTGTGAGGATTGTGCTACCAAGTTGGTTACCAGGTGTGCTGCTGACTGTGCCACTGGTTTGTCTGCTGATTGAGTAACTACCTGAGTTGAGTCTCGCCCTATTGACTGTCTTATTTCTGGCTGTTTTATTTCATTACCCAGTAATGGTGTTAATTGCTGTGCTAGCGGTTCTCCTGACTTAGGGACGACTCCTGACTTTATCGATTCATCTAATGACTGTACTGCTGGCCTTATTAATGGCGAAGCGAATAAAGATGGCGATGAAGATAGATTCAGCTCAGATTTAACATTGTTATCTTTGACCACACCCGTTTCAACAGAATCAGTTTCGACAGAATTCAAAGGCAAGACCTGAGACGTATCCGTCACAAGTTGATCACCCGTATTCAGTGGCTGTTTTTTATTCTCTATTGGCAATAAGTCAGAAACATCAATATTTAAATCTGTTAAAGAGCGGTCACCCTCTGCCGATAATTCAGGAAAAACGCCTGTAATCGGCAAACTATTGCCGGCCAGTTCAGTTGCTTCAGACGCTTCATTAGACACGCCATCAGAGACTAATTGAGCAAAAGCTTTCTGCATCGTTTCACTAAATGAACCTGCTATGAAAGATGAAACACCTGTAGACGTAACGTCAAAGCCATTAATAGCAGTGCTTACACTCGGTGTAAGAGTTGGTAAATCAGTTACTTTAATTGCGCCGGTATTGTTTATCGTTAAAATACTATTCATGCTCTGCTATCGGATAATGCCATTAATAGCAATTACTAGAGCAAGGTATATGCCAGTTTTAAATTTAATTACAGTCCTTTTTAATTAAATGGCATTAAATATTCATCACAAACAAACACTAATAACCATCGAATTTTGTCTGCGGACGATTTTCCAGCTCCTTTTGTTCAGCCTGTTCCTTTTGTAAATGTTCAAGTTGTTGCCTGTTTTCAACAACCTTATTAATTATCTTACTTTTACTGCGTTTATGTAACCATTCCTGTTGACTGGCTTCGCATTTGTTCTGTTCATTTTCGACAAATTGTCGCTGCTGCGCAATCGCTTCATCAAGGCGGTTTATAAAAAGTCGATATTCCTGCGCTTGAATAGCCGACAACCCTGATTTTCCAACAGATTCAAAACCTTTTATATATTCATCACGGTAGTTCATCAATTCATCCAGCTGTTTTTTTTTCTGTTCCCTTTCTTGTAAAGCTTCGCCATGCAAACGTCCCGCATTATGTTCCTGCTGTTTTCTAATATTTGCGATTGGTTGTAATTTCGTTGATTGTTTCACTTTTTAATACCCTAAACTAATATCCAAAGATCAATACTTTTAATTCATACTTGTTCTGCAAGACTTCAGCCTTTTGCAGATCTCATCGCTTTATGCCCAAAAATATCCTTTCCACTGCGTTCATCGGAATCTGTGAGTTCATTTTTTTGTTCTAATGCTTTTTGTTTTATTTCTTCTTTTATGTCTTTAAATACTTTATTTTTTCCCAACCAAATTTGGTTTGATTTTTCATAATCAGCATGACTTTTATCTACTTTATATGACAGTGTTTCTACTGTTAAATCGATATGATCCATTAATAACTGAAACTCCCTTACATGTGCCGGTGGCAATCCTGATTTTTTTGCTCTCGCTATTCCTTTTATACATTCAGTTTTATGTTGCAATAAAACGTCCATTTGTGCCTGTTGCCCTTTCGCCACGCGTTCATAATAATCCATCTCATTATGCGCTTTACTTTCTTCACGTCGTGCCTGTGAAAAACCATCACCAACTGTTTCTGCATTATCCATTGCCTGCATTGCCTCTCATTGCGCCATTGTTGACTAAATCGATCAATTCATTAACGCTCTGCCCATAAGCAAACGCTTCACTTGTATCCTGTTTTAAAAAAGTTTTTAGCGCTTCATTAAAGTCGATAGCTTCATCTATCATCGGGTCACTACCATACTGGTAAGCACCGACACTAATAAGATCATGATTTTTTTGGTAAGTTGAATACAATTGTTTAAAACGTTTTGCTGCCTGTTTATGTTCATCCGTAACAACATCGTTCATCACACGACTGACAGATGCTTCGATATCGATTGCGGGGAAATGCCCTTGTTCTGCAATTGATCGAGATAACATAATATGCCCATCTAATACTGCTCGAGCAGAGTCGACAATGGGGTCATTGGTGTCATCGCCTTCAGCCAGCACGGTATAAAAAGCGGTTATTGATCCGCCTTTTTCTCCATTATTACCCGCCCTTTCCACTAAATGTGGCAGCTTTGCAAAAACCGAAGGTGGATAACCTTTGGTTGCAGGTGGTTCACCAATCGCAAGTGCAATTTCACGCTGAGCCTGCGCAAAGCGCGTTAGTGAATCCATTAGTAATAAAACATTTAAGCCTTTATCACGAAAATACTCCGCAATAGTCGTCGCTAACAATGCACCGTGCATTCGCATTAACGGTGGACTGTCTGCTGGACTGGCAACAACAACTGAGCGTTCCAAACCCTGTTCGCCTAAAATTTTATCAACAAAATCTTTTACCTCACGACCACGTTCACCAATTAAACCAACAACAATAACATCGGCCTCTGTATAACGCGTCATCATTCCTAACAACACACTTTTGCCAACACCACTACCGGCAAACAAGCCTAAGCGTTGACCTCGTCCGACTGTCAATAAAGCGTTAATCGCTACCACGCCAACATCAAGTGGTTCATTAATTGCCCAACGTGCTAATGGATTTCCTGGTTTACCGGCTAAAGGTAAAAATTCATCGCATTCAATTTCGCCTTTACCATCGAGTGGATTGCCAGCAGCATCAATAACTCTGCCAAGCAATGCATCACCAACGCGTGCTTTATACATACCCTTGCCGGGAATAACACTGGCATCAGGCATCAATCCTTTTATATCTCCAGTCGGCATTAAATAGAGTCGTTCACCAGCAAACCCGACAACTTCTGCTTCGATGTTTCCTTCCGATGAGGACACCAGACAACGCGCGCCAACAGGTGCATGACAACCTACTGTTTCGAGTGTTAACCCAACCATACGTTTAAGCTTGCCCTCAACAACTAACGGCGTATTTTTTTTGGCTCGAAGCTGATACTTCTGTAACAGTTCACACCATATAGAACTTCGACTGTAATTATCAGCCGACGGCTTAATAATAGATTCAGTAACAGATTCAGTCATTACCTTAGAACCTGTCATCATTGTGAATCGTCTACGTTCTGTTCATTCATAAGGTGTTCATCTATCAGGCGCTCACCACCCATTACTTCGGCAATGATTGCATTCATTCTTTTTTCAACACTTGCATCAATCCGTGATGTGTTGGTTAATACGCGACAGCCTCCCCTTGTTAACAATGGGTCTTCGATAATTTTCCAATTCAGTTCCGTGCTTGTTGATGTTAGTGTATCTCGAATTAACGTCGCATCATCAGGATGTAACTCAAGTGTTATTTCAGCAGGCGTTGCCGGTAACAGACTTAATGCTTCTCGAACCACCGCGACAATTTCACTGGGAGAAATTTTTAACTCACGCCTGACCATCTGTTTAACCACTGCCATACTCAACTGCGCTAATTCATCAACCACCTGATTATCGACATCCGGTAACGGCATCGCCAAAGCGGCCAGTATGGTAGGGATATGCTCTAGTTGCTCTCGCATTTCTTTCTGGCCTTTAGCCAGCCCTTCCATATAACCTTTTGCATAACTTTTTTCATACGCTTGCTGACTTATTCGTGCCTGTTGTTCTCCTGTCAAACCATTCATTGAACTATTTTTATTTTTCGGCGCAAAATCATAACTAGAGTCTGTGGTTAAAACCAGATTAGGTGCGCGCCAGGGTTTGCAGTCATGATTCGATTCGCAATTTACGATCTTAGACATACTCATCATCTCCCTTACCACCTATCGTTATATCACCTGCATCGGCAAGTCGTGTAGCAACGGTTAATATTTCTATTTGCGCATCTTCTACTTCTTTCAGTTTCACTGGCCCCTTCGCTTCAAGATCTTCACGCATCATGTCAGCAGCACGTGAAGACATATTGCCAAATATTTTCTCTTTGATTGCATCATCAGCACCTTTCAATGCAATGATGAGTTGGTCAGACTGAACATCTCGTAATAGTGTTTGCATGCCACGGTCATCAATATCCAGCAGGTTATTAAAGACAAACATTTTACTCAGAATTTCTTCTGCCAACTCTGCATCTTGCTCGGTAATCTCTTCTGTAATGGTTGTTTCTGCTTCGTTATCCATAAAGTTTAATATGTCCGCAGCCACTTTTACGCCACCCACACCCGAGCTCTTTTCGCCCGTACTACTGGAAAATTGTTTTTCTAAAATTTGATTGAGTTCGTTTAATGCTTCAGGCGTCACACCATCCAATGTAGCAATACGCATTAACACATCTGAACGCGAAGTTGACGGTAAATGTTGTAATACTTCTGCCGCATGATCACCATCAAGATATGACAATACAATCGCAACAATCTGTGGGTGCTCATTTTTTATAACGACAGACACGGCAAGTGGATCCATCCATTTAAGGGAATCCAGGCCTTTGGCATCGCGGCCTAAAAGAATGCGATCAATAACGCTGCCCGCTTTTTGTTCGCCTAGTGCTTTGGTGATCATGTTCCTTATATATTCATCAGGATCATTCCCCACACCAGACTGACCATTTGCTACATCCACAAAAGCACCTATCACATTATCGACCTGCTCACTCGAAACATTATTGAGCGACGCCATTATTGTGCCAATTTTCTGCACTTCTTTCGGGTCCATATGCTTAAGCACTTCGGCTGCTTTGTGTTCACCCAGGCTCATCATAAATATAGCAGCACGCTCAGCACCCGACACATCTTCCAGGCCAGAATCCATGGCATCACTCATCTTTTTCAATCCATGTATTCAGTACCTGCGCGACTCGTTTTGGGTCTTCTTTGACCATGGAACTTGCTACATCCATTAATTGCTGACCTGTCGGTGGCCGCTGATTACTTAATGTCAGTTGATCATCACCTGGTCGTAACGGTTCACCCTGTGATCCATCTGGCAGTGTCGCATACTGAACAAGATTTTCACCCTGTTCAGATAAATTACTTAACATTGGTCGTAATACGCCAAAGGCAATGAGTAAAACCACAAGACCGCCGAGTAATTGCTTAACCAAACCTAATGCCCAGGCCTGTTCCCAGATAGGTGTTTCTGGCAATGGCTCAACTTTTTCTGGCAACTGAAAGGGTGTATTAACAATATTAATAGTGTCACCACGCGCTTCATTTAAACCAACCGTTTCTTTAATCAAACTCGTCAAACGTTGCATCTCTTCTTCTTCGATGGGTTTACGTTCAACGTTTCCTTTTTTATCAACAATTGTTCGATAGTTAATAACAACGGCGACAGACAAGCGTTTTAATTCAACGGGTGACTGACGGCTATGACTAATTGTTCGGTCTATTTCATAATTACGAACTGCACGCGATGAATTATTTATGGTACCTGTCTGGACGCCTTTTTTACCTTTAACGCTGCCACCTACAGGCGGTTGATTTGATAACGCACCGGGCACGCCTGACGCGTCCGACTGATTACTTTTTTGTTCAAAAAGTTGTTCACTACGTACTACTTTTTGATCTGGCTGATAACTTTCTCTGGTTTCTTCCAGTGAAGTAAAATCAATATCAGCAACAACCTGTGCCCGAACGCCGGCAATGCCATACATCGGGCTAATAATATCGATTATGCGTTTAATGTAACGTTCTTCTAGTTTTCGAGTGTAATCAAACTGGCTACTACTCAGTGACATATCCGAACGATCCGAGTTACTGCTTAGTAGTCGACCGTTACCATCAACCACAGTAACCCGATCTGCATTTAGCCCCGGCACACTTGATGCAACAATATTTACAATTGAAGCGGTTTGCCCGTCATTAATAACCCAGCCTGCAGAAATATTTAATACCACTGACGCCGCTGGCTGTTTATTTTTACGTGCAAAAGCAGACTGTTTAGGAATCGCCAGATGAACACGTGCACTTTCAACAATTTTTAGTTTACTAATTGACTGCGCAATTTCACCTTCAAGCGCACGTTGATAACGCGCTTTCATTAAGAAACTATTACTGCCCAATCCCTGATTCTCTTCGAGCAGTTCAAAACCAACAACGCCTCTTGGTGATAAGCTGGTTGCTGCAAGTTTCATTCTGGCATTATTTACTTTATCCGCAGGTACAGAAACACCACCATTACCCTCCAGTTTGTATTTAATACCCGCACTCTCCAGTGACTTTGTTACCTGTGATAAATCTTTTACTGACAAATCACCGTATAACATGCTGTAATTTGGTGTTTGCGACCACATTGCAACAGTCACACCCAGGGCAACACTTATCGCTAGTCCAACCATCAAACCTAACTGACGTATAGCAGGCAAAGAATTAAATCCTTTCGCTCTTAATGCTAAATTATCTGCTGATACCACTGCCATTCCTACACCTATACATAATTATTATTGATATTTATTCTTAATATTGATCGTTAAAACCCGTTATTAAAAAAGCATGTCATTAAACGTGTTTACTAAAGCCCTATAAAATTCAAACTTGGAAAATCCAAACCTGGTAAATCTAGACTTGTAAAATTTAGACCTGCGAAATTTAAACCTGCATCTTCATTACTTCTTTGTATGCAGAGAGTAAATTGTTTCTAACTTGCGTCAGTGCCTGAAAGGAAACACTTGATTTTTGACGAGCCACCATCACTTCACTTAAACTGACAGAAGGATCCCCCATTTCAAATGCTGTCGCTAAACTTCCTGCTGCTTTTTGCGTCTTATTAACCTGGTTTATCGAATCCTTTAACAATTGAGAAAAATCAGGGCCAGCTACCTTTGTCCCTGCCCCTATTACACCAGGTTCAACAGACATTTTATTTTCAGCCAACGATGCCATATTGCGCATTTGCTGAATTACTTGATTAATTTCTACGCTACTCATTTTTTATCACCTCTATATACTTATTTATTACAGTAAGATTAATTAGCGATTACTCTCGTAATCTATATCGACATTGAGATAAAAAGCTTGATGAAAACCGACTATCTTTTGCCAGTTCTCATTATTTTTTAATCGCGTTATACTGGTATAGCAACACCCGCATCTCTCATTTTTGCTAATTTATAACGTAAGGTCCTTGAACTGATCCCCAATCTTTCTGCCACTTCTTTTCGACTGTTTTTTGCTTTTAATGCAGAAAGAATCAAATCTTGTTCACGTGCTTTTAAATCACCACTCAAATCCGGCTCTATTTCATCCAGCTCTATCTCATCAGATTCTGTTTCCTCTGTTTTGGTTAACGCATCTGAAATCGACTGAAAAATGAATACTTCATTTTCAAGATGAATATCACTTGCTTCAATAACATTTCCTGTTTTTAGAATGAGCGCCCGCTGTATCACATTATCGAGTTCACGAACATTACCTGGCCACAGGTGTTTGATTAAACGTCTTTTTGCCGTTGCTGAAAAATACACAGCACTTTGAGATATAGCGTTACCAGTAGACGAATAGTGACTTAAAATTTTATTTGCTAACGGTAAAATATCATCAGAGCGATCACGTAAAGATGAAATATGCAGTGGAAAAACATTAAGTCGATAGAATAAATCTTCACGAAACTTACCATCAGAAACAGCCTGATAAATGTTTCGGTTTGTTGTCGCCAAGATTCTTACATCAAGAGAAATAACTTTACGACCACCCAATCTCTCAACTTCACGTTCCTGCAGAACACGTAATAGCTTTGCCTGCAGAGCTAAATCCATTTCTGTTATTTCATCAAGCAATAAGGTTCCACCCTGTGCCTGTTCAAACTTACCTACTTTTAATTGATAAGCACCTGTAAACGCGCCTTTCTCATAACCAAAAAGTTCTGATTCCAGCATATTCTCTGGTATTGCCGCACAGTTGATGGCGACAAAAGGACCTTTTGATCGATTTGAATGTTGGTGAATAAAACGCGAAACCACTTCCTTACCAACACCCGATTCACCACTAATCATGACGCTGGCATCTGTTAATGCGACTCGTTTTGAAACTTCAGCTAGTTGAATACTTTTATCATCAACCGCAATAAAATCATCTGTTTTATCTTTTTCTGCAGATATAACTCGCGGTAATAAATCAGCAAGCATTTCAATAAGTAATTCTGCTTTAATGGGTTTTGTTAGATAATCGGAGGCACCATTACGTATCGCCCGCACTGCATTTTCAATGCAACCATCTCCCGTCATTAGAACAAAAGGAATGTCTGGGTATTTTAATTTACAATTTTTTAATAATTCATGTCCATCCATTGGTGCTATGTTCAAATCACTTAATATCAGGGCTATTTCATTGTTTTCTTTTAGTTGTGAGAGAGCCTGCTCACCGTTTTCTGCAGTAACCACAGAATATTTTTCTAAATGTAACGCATCAGTTAAAACATCACACCAGGATAGATCATCATCAACAACTAAAATTGTTAACCGGTTCATAACGTACCTGCCACAACATTATTTGTTTGCAAACTGCAGTGCTGCAAATATTTTTCAATATGGATATTCAATGGTCTTACCCTCGCCTATGCGCTTTTATACAATCCGTTTTTATGCAATCCGTTTTTATGAAACCATTAAAGCAAAGAGCGTGCCTAGTTTTTTAAATATTTATAGATCAATTACTTATGCGTTCTCTACTGGAAGACGACAAGATTTCGTCACCACATTTATTTGTAATGCCAACATTATGTCATCGCTGTGCAATACATATAAAGAAGCACTACAGCACTTAAGAAAAACACCGTCACTGCCGATATAATATATGAGAGCTTTGCACGATGTAGATTTTGCATCATAGCAAGGCAAAAGTTGTTGAAAAAGCGCAGTTTACACGTAGTAAATGAGCATTTTGAAACAACTTTTAACGCCGCTAAGGTGGAAAAGATGCTGCGTGCAAAGCTTTCTATATATACAAAAGTGAAAAAAATATGTCCTTATACGCAATTGATAAACTGATTAATGAAACGCGTCGGCTTGCTGCCGAATTCAAACGCACAACGGGCACAATGCTGCCTGTTTCAGGTGAAATTGCGCGCTATGACGTTTCACATCATCTTGATTTAACCTTATGTAACGATCCTGGCTGTGGTTATGATGCAATTGATAATAATCCGATTGACAATAATCGAAGAGAAGGACTACGCGTACAAATCAAAAGTAGAGTGATTGGCAACGCGGTAAAATCCGGCCACCGGCTTGGGCAACTAAATCTCAACGGTAGCTGGGACATCGTCATTCTATCTTTGATGGATAACGAATTTGAACCCGTTGAAATGTATCAGCTAAGCCGTAATGAGATTATAAACTCACTAAAAGATAATAATAAAAATACCAGCCTTTCCGTTGCCAAATTTAAAATGATAGGTGAACTTGTCTGGAGCAAGGAGCGTGGTATTAAAAACCTGGATCATTACCAAACAATCGAAAGAAAAATTACTGATTCCTGTACCCATCACTGATATAAATATCTAAACCATCCTACCCGCCGCATGACAGTAGCGTATACACTTGCTAATATTGCAATAACTTATACCTATTCGCCTTCCAGAGATGGGTTGGATAAATTACCGGATTTACTGTGACCAAACAGGCTCATTTACTTTTTCAGAAAAAATATAAGGAAGAACTTATCCAGGTCTGGCAAAACAACCATCACCGCTGGTTAAGTATCGACAATATCGAACAGTCTCGACTAAACATCAAAAATCCTGAGGAACTTGCATCGCCCCTTGATTATTATTTTTTAGCGTGCCTGCTTTTTATTAATATTCCAAAAAATGTGCTCCTTGGCGGTTTAGGTGGCGGCACACTTGCACACTACCTGCATAATAAACAACCTGAAATAAATGGACATGCTATCGAAATCAATCCATTGATTGCAAAGTTAGCAAAAGATTATTTCTACTTCCCTCAAAATAAATGGGATATAGACATCAGTGATATTGAGCACATCAATATTAAAAGCATTAAACATCACTATGATTTAATGTTGATTGATATTGGTGATAAGGATTCAACACCCGAATGGCTCACTAGCGAAAAGATGTTGTTAGAATTTAAACAACAATTATCTGAACATGGCGTATTGGTGATAAATTTGTTAGTAAACAACGCCGATTCCTTTAGTCAAAAATTAACAGCAATACGAAAGATATTTAATCGTAAAACAATTTGCGCAAGTATTCCCAGGCATAATAATATTGTGGTTTATGCCTTTAATAAGCAACCGTTATATAGTTCTTCAGATCAATTACAATCTCGGCTTGAAAAATTGTCACAAAGTTGGGGATTAGATTATTCAGTCTTGCTAGAACAGATTCAGCAGGAGAACC
Organism: uncultured Thiotrichaceae bacterium; assembly: GCA_964500555.1. GTDB lineage: Bacteria > Pseudomonadota > Gammaproteobacteria > SZUA-229 > SZUA-229. Next base: position 24,207 of record CAZCOZ010000001.1, read on the forward strand.
CTAAGGGAAGTGGGGTATTTTAACCCGAGCAAGGTCTGGATTACTCAATATAAAAACTAATTACTGTGTTGCATATAAACATCAACCGCACGGCGACCATTGTTTATTGACGCGACATGCTGACCTGAATCATCTCTAGCATCTATCGCAATCGCTTCAAGCCTTTTGTTAATATCAATAATTTTTCGAATCTTATCATCCATTTCTATCACGTCATTACCCTGATGTGAGGTAGAGAATAATTTTTTGAGTAACTCACTACGTTGAACTTCAATTTCCATTACTCGATCCCAGTTACCTACTTCTGCATCTTTTAACATTGTTTCACTGCAGCTAATTGCCTCTTTTAATTGTTTATTTTTAGTATCCATATGTAGTTCGCTATATGTAATTAGTTATGCGTAATTAACTATGCGTAATGATTATTAAATCGACTTAAAGATTAAGATACAACAGATAGATTTTCTGTTTGTTTCTTTCTTAGTTCAAGTGGGATTAATTCCCAGCCTGATTTTATTTCATGTAGTAGCGATGAAGCTTCATCTAAAATAGTAACATCGTCATCTATATTAGCTTTTAGTAACCGCTGTTCTATGTATTCATATATGTTATCAAGGTTAGTTGACAATTCACCACCCGCCTTAAGATCAAGGCTTGCACGTAATCCGTTTATGATAGACACCGCCTGACTAATCATTTCACCCTTTTTTGCAATTTCGTGACGCGCCATTAAACCTTTAACAATGGCAATTTTACCAAGCGCACCTTCAAGCAACATTTGCACAAGTCGATGTGGATCTGCATCTGAAACACCACTAACTCGATCTACTTCACTGTAATGGGAAATATTATTACTAATTAATCCGTGGCTCATTATTTTTCCTCTTGGTATTTTTTGTATTATTTTTTATTTACTTTATTAACATATTAATTAATACGTTAATAAACCTTTCCTAAAAAGACATAGCAATTTAGATGCCAATCAAATGTATTCATCAAATAGTTCGATATCCAAACCTGCACCTAGACTTCGTGCAGCTCTTAACGCTTCTTCATTTGGTATTTGACGAATTACTTGTTGCGTTGCTAAGTCCATAACTTTTATAACAGTTTGTCCGCTATCATTATCTACACTAAAGTGAAGTTCACGTTGAATGACCTGCATGTGTTCATTAAGATCACGTACGCTTTCGTCCAGTTCTTCCCTACTCGCTTCTTTTTTGGAAGCCTCATTTTGTTCAGGCCTTGCCGCATTAGAATGTACTTCATTGCCGTTTGCCGGAGAACCACCGATTAAAACAGTCTCTGGAACCGCAGCTACTTTTTCAACCACCGTAGGTTTATTGGTATTACTTAAATTAAAATTATCACTATTTATGTTAACTATCATGATAGCCTCCACCGAACAGTTGTATTGCTAAGAATATTTAACAAGCGTTAGTCTTGTTAACATTGAGCATAAACCGTTATATATTATGGTGAAACCAGAAAATATATCTGCATGCACACCACTTCTAACTACTATGTCGACAACTCAACTGTTTTCTTTAGAAAAAACAGCTTTAATAAAAAATAGATCTACCTTTAAAAAATGGACGTGAGATATTTACTTTGTGTACGACGGCAAACCACTATCGTGAAGAGATAGTGGGTAAGTTCGCCAATTGTTGCGTTAGAAAGCTTCCTGTCGATTGCAATTGAGAAACTAAAATATCCATCGCGATAAACTGTGCACTCAAACGTGCTTCAACTGCCGCCATACGTCTGGACAATACGTCACGTTGATCATCGATACGATCAAGCCGACGCTCTAAACCATCTGAGCGAGAATCAATAATCCCGTCATTTTCTACATAACCCGATAAACCGATGGTAAATGATTGTGCAAAACCTGACTCTGATGAAAAGAATGCATTTACTTCAAATAACTGACCATTTAGTTTTTCATCCAGCTTTACATCATCCGTTACCAAACTCCCGTCATCACCAAAACTGATTCCAATATCCGATAAGTTGGCAAACACACCATTGGTTACTGTTGTTGATAAAGCCTGACGTATATTGCTTTGCACTCCTCTCAACACCGAGTCACCATTTAACGGCCCTGATACCCGCGTAGATTGATCAAAGTTAGAAAGTCCTCTCATCACACCTATTAGCGTGTTGTAGTTAGAAACAAAGCTTTCAAGATTTTCTTTAATTGAGTCAATATCTGAGTCAACGGATAACGTTTCGACCGTGCCTGATTGAGCACCGGTCAGGTTGAATGTAATGCCTGATATCACATCTGAAAAAGTATTATTTTCTCGGGTAACCGTTTGCGTATCAACTTTAATGACAGCGTCAGATGCTGCTCGTAGTGTCGTAAAATTAGCAGAATCGAGTAACGTTAAATCAACCCCATCTAAAACATCATCATCTGTTGCAACAATACTAATATTATTAGCCGCACCTAATTTATCTGAGCTTAAGATTAATTGTGTACCAGAATCCACCGAAATTAACGTTGCTGTCACACCAGGATTATCTGGAGCTTCATTTATAGCGGAACGAATATCTTCAAGCGTATTATTCGTTGCATCCAGGGTTAATTGAAAAGTATCTAGCCCCAGAGAAATATCCAGCGTACCGGTACCGACAACATCGGTTCCCGCAGTATAATCAACTGAACGAAGTTTTTCCGCTTTCGCCAGCTGTACGACTTCAATATTATACGTTCCAGGAACTGCAGTACTATTTGCTGTCGCCGTAAATGCTTCTTCGTTACCAGAAGTCGCGGTATAAACTAGAAATGCAGATTCATCTTCAAGTTTTGTAACACTCGATTGAAAAGTAGAGAGTGCACTTTTAAGAGTACCAAAAGCAGATAATTTTGAGTCTAAGTCTGTTTCTCTTGAATTTAAACGTGCATTTTTAGGGTCAGCTTCTGCTGCAACTAATTGTGAAACGAGATTAGCAATATCCAGTCCCGACCCCGCACCGCTTGCTACAATTGGCATCTTTCGTACTCCTACACTATTTCAATCATTCGTCTTCAATATCTATTCATCGATAATGAACAAGCTTTGACGGTAAAACTACCAATCAAAGCTTTATAAATTTTGAAGAACAGGCAAACTCCTTATGCCTGTTCTTTACCAATAAGTTAAGTCTGTAACATTTGACTTAACTTAACTTCGCTTAACGTAATAAACTCAAAACATTTTGAGGGATCTGATTAGCCTGAGCTAACATTGCAGTACCCGCCTGTTGCAAGATTTGGTTACGTGTTAAGTTCGCTGTTTCCGCAGCAAAGTCAGCATCACGAATTCGACCACGTGCAGCACTGGTATTCTCTGCATTAATCGACAGGTTAGTTACCACACTTTCAAAACGTGTTTGTATCGCACCTAAATCTGCACGAGCTGTATTAACCGCCGTTATTGCTGAATCCATAAATAGAATCGCAGTATTTGCACCACCGGCACTACTAATATCCAATGTATCAAAACCAACTGTATCCGCTGCGGTTGCAGTTAGAGCATTTAAACCAGTGGTTACAGCTGTTGCAGCACCACCGATCGTTGCAGTGATATCATGTGATGACGTTAGTGTAATTTGATCCGTTGTGCCTTCAGTAATAGTCGCAAAAACACCGGTCTGATCCGAAATATTATTAATTGCTGCTAATACACTTGAAGCCGCACCATCAGCGTCAGCACCTGTAACGAAACCAGCAACATCAATTGCAACACCCGCTTCATTCTCAATCGTAATATCACCAGCAGCGATAGTCGCATCAAATCCAGTTGCTGCAGCTTGAGTAGCAGTTGCAATACTTGTTATGCCTAATGAATCAGACTTCGCATTCACAATACTATTTATTGCAATCGTCTCACCATTGTTAGCACCCACCTGGAATGTTTTGTTAGTAAACGAGCCATCAAGCAATTTAACGCCATTGAAATTGGTTTGTGTTGCTACACGATTAATTTCACTTTTCAGTTGTTGCGCCTCAGCATTTAGTGCTGCACGATCCGAAACACTGTTTGTTGCATTGGCAGACTGTACCGCAAGCTCACGAATACGTTGTAGTGAATTACTCACACTATCTAGTGAACCCTCAGCGGTTTGTGCTAGTGAAACACCGTCATTGGCATTACGCATCGCAACGTTCATACCACGAATTTGAGTTGTCATTCTTTCAGAAATCGCAAGACCCGCTGCATCGTCTTTCGCACTGTTAATACGTAGACCAGATGATAAACGTTGCAATGAAGTCGCCAAATCCATTGATGATGAAGTTAAGTTACGTTGCGCATTAAGAGATGCAACGTTTGTGTTAATGGTTAAAGCCATAATTATTCTCCAGTACTGAGCAGATATACAACCGAAATGGTGTATTTACTGCTTCCGCTAACTTTAACGACCGTACTGCAGAAAACTTTAACTGTATTTAACATCTTTGCTACTTAACTTTCTCTTTAATTTGTTTTGCTTATAAATTGTATTATAAATTGTATTATAAATTGTGTTATAAACTCATGCTTATACATCAGGTCATAAAGCGTGATTTTTAAACCCCATTACTGAATGTTTTTTCTACCACCTGTAATACCCCTGTTTTCAGATATCTCAAATGCTTGCTTCAGTGTTTTTTTCAGCGTTTTCTTCAATGGCTGCAAGTATTTTTCATAGTAACCCCAATGCTCCATTGATGAGTGATGCTGCTCATTTTCAACTATCAGTCGACTCTCAGCAGACTTACTTTTGAAATCAGTACAACCTGACTGCCAATCAAGACCAATAAATTTAATTATTTCTTTACTGCTTATTGTCGTCTGGTTTGATATATCATCATATTCGACTGTATGAATATCTATTGGCAATACTTTTTTCCAATGTTCCATTAATCGTTCATATTGCTGGTAATACAAACCAATGTCTTTTAAGTCACAGGCATAACCATGGTCGCCAGCAAAATCATGGAAGAAACAGGACAGTGAGACATCAAGCGGATTACGACGACAATGTATAATATGTGCATTAGGAAATAACAATGCGATCAAACCAAGATAGATAAAGTTTGTTGGCATTTTATCGGTAATACGCTGTGGTCGAGTATGTGTATTATTCAGTGCTAAATTATTTATATCGTTCAAATAATAGCGCGCAAATCCAGCCAATGTTTCCGCCGAGTTATATTCAAAACTCATATACCGATTATCTGTCTGTTCCATTGTCAGCTTTAATTTATTGGCAATGTTATTAATTAAATTCAGTTCGCCAGCTGCATAAATATCGGTATGATTATGCAACATTTGCTCAACCAATGTTGTTCCTGAACGTGGCATACCAATAATAAACACAGGCTGTTGTGATGGACATAATTCAAAATCATTAAATTTATGAAACAATTCCGGCGTAAAGGTATTGATCACTTTACTTATATATTCCACATGTTTTTCAGAATCGAAGTCCACTACCTTAGACATATTTGCCACTGCATAATTAGCAAAAGCCTCATCATATCGTTCTGATGCATCGTACATTGCACCTAGCGCAAAATAGAAACTACGGCGATCATCAAGTGGTAAATTTTTCTTTTTGAGCAAAGCCTCTACCCTGTCGATATCTTCTTCCGTAATAGCTTCTCTATCTAATTGCACCAGCCCGTGAAAATTTCTTGCATCAGATGGATTAATCCTAAAAGCAAGATGATAATGTGTAAGTGCCAGACTAATATCACCTGTTTGCAAATACAGCCTGGCAAGTTCACCATGAACATCGCCATTCATCGCATCTTGTTGTAATATTTCAGTGTATTTTTCTATCGCAGCAGTAAACTCAGCCATTCGCGAATAAACTAACGCTAAATTATTATTTAAGCTACTATTTTTAGGGGATTGCTCAAGCGCGAAGTTAAATAACTCCATTGCCAGTGATAACATTCCCGCATCCATCGCGATCATGCCGAGGCCATTCAGCGCAGATATATTATCTGGCTGTAGTTGTATGACCTGTTGATATAGACAATTTGCCTGGCGTAACTGTTTTGACTCATGATAGTTTCTAGCTTCAAGGATCAAACTAGAAATTTCATCATCACTTTCAACACTCTGATGTACCGCTACGCTTTTTTTTCTTATTTCTTTATGCTGTTTGTTCTTCATGTGTTTTTTCATAGATATTATTTTTAAGGTTGCTTCCTGTAAAACTGTTTTCAATAATTACAGATAATTAAATAATGATAAGCCTTGAATTTTCACAAATGTTTGCTGAGAAGCCTGTAATGCAAGCAATTGTTGCTCAAAATGGCTAACCGCTTCTGCATAATCTAAGTCTTTCAGATTAGAACGGTTTTCCTGTAGTAAAACTGAAAAACTTTCATTAGCATTTTTCTGATTTTCAATTGTATTCAGCCGCGCACCAATCGATGCACGTGTATTTAATATATTATCGATAGCCGAATCTAAACGTGTCAGTGTTGTTCCCGACGGTGTATTCGCATCAAGGTCTGTCGAAAAATCATATAACATAGAGAACATATTATCGATACCACCGGCTCCATCATCCACTTTCATAAAGACTTCAACACCAGAATCCCCTACTGTTACATTTCTTCTTGCACCAATCTGTAAACTTCGTTGCCCCTGATCACCGGCATAAGTAAAATTACCCAGACCATCATCATTAAAAGGCTTTGTATCTGTTTGAAAGCCAGAAAATAAATATTCACCCAATGCATCTCTACTGTTCGCCAGTTGAATGAGAGAATCAATATTTGCTCGCACTTCAAACGCTATCGAGCGTCTATCACTCGCACTAAGTGAATCATTATTTGCCTGAACAGATAGCTCTCTCGAACGTTGTAGTAATTCGCCAATATCTGTCAATACGGTCTCTTCAAGTGCCAGTCGTGTCTCAGCAAAATCTGCATTACGTTGGTACTGTGCCGTTGTATCAATAATTTTATTGAGATTGAGCACACGTGTGGCAGCATCAGGGTCATCACTTGGTGACAATAATCTTTCGCCCGTTGCTAACTGCTGTTGTGTTTTCGCAAGTTCCGATTGCTTTGACAGCATAGTGGTAACTGCCTGTTGAAATATTTGTGATGTAGAAATCCGCATATTTATTTTCTCACTTTATCTTCAGGACCTATCATCTTCAGAATTTATCTTCGAACCGCATTAAGCAAGGTATCAAACAAAGTATTGGCTACTGTAATCACCTGAGCCGCTGCCTGATATGCTTGCTGGAAGCGAATAAGATTGGCAGCTTCTTCATCAAGATTGACACCTGAAACTGAATCACGACTTGATATTGCTTTATCTAAAACGCCTTTTTGTGAAATCGCACTTAATTCTGCCTGTTTTGTATCAGAGCCAACATCGGCGACCATAACAATATAACTATCCGTAATACTGGCACTGCCACCAGCCATTAATTTGTTATCAGCCAAACCCGCCAACAGTAAAGCATTACGGTTATCGCCAACACCACCGGTGTTATATTCGGTACTAAACTCATCACCCACTGCAGGTGCGCCTTTCAACTGCAAACCATAACCGTGGTCTAATCCACCCGGTGTTGGAAAAACATTGCCACCTGTTGCTGGGTTATAAGCTATACCCGCTTCTAATACAGTTGGGCTAAGCGGGTTGCTATTATCATAAAGGTCATAACTTGTCGGTGAGGTAAAACGCACTAACACCGGTGGTGATAATTGCCCTGCAGTTGCCTGAAACACACTGTTATTTATGTCGGTGACATTACCCGAACTAATTGCCCCAGTACCTGTATTTGTTATCGCAGTTAAACTTCGTAACGGCGCTGCAGCAGCAATTTGACGATTATCGTTTAATGTCATTCTTATATCCGTTGCACCATCACGTGTCGGACGTATCAGGTAGGTATCACCATTTGATGGCGCAGTGGCAATTTCAAAACGTAAACCTTCTGCAATAAATGGATCGACAACTGTTCCTGATCCCGTCATTGTTACAAGCTGATTAGTGTCGTTTTGCGTCAACTGCCATGCACCGGCATTAAAGCGTAATTTGTAATCTTTATTACTGAGTTGCGTTACATCATCAAATGCCACTGAAACATTCCCGGGTGTTCCTGATAATGTCAGCACCCGAGGTTTAGCCTCTTTAAAAAATTCAGCACCGAGCGCACTGTCTAAATCCATACCCTTCAATTGTTGCTCATTCATAAAATGGCTTAAACCAATTGCAACAAGACCTAAGCTATTGCTTGCGGGATCAAGCATGCGCTCACGAAAAGAAAGAAGCCCGCCAACACGTCCACCTGAAATCTGTTCTGTGATAGGAACTAACACTCCACCATTCCCTTTGATAGCAATACCCAGTTGATTAGGATCATTGGCTTCGGTAAACACTTCCAGTGTTGTTGAGCGGTTACCAACAACTAAAACTTGTCCAGTACCAGACATCACATTAACCGCGCCAGCATCCTGTTGCACAGTGGTTATTGATACCAGCTCAGATAGGTTACGAATAAGGACATCACGCTGATCAAGTAAATCATTGGCTGTCTGATTATTTGAACGCCCCTGCTCATTCACAATGGATTCGTTTAATTCAGCAATTGAACGACTTAAACGATTTATCTCACTCACACTGCCGCGAACATCACTATTAAGCTGACCCCGTATGCCATCTAGCCAGGACGCCAGGTCATTAAAATTCCCAGATAAATGCCGCGCTTCTTCAAGTAACACTTGACGAGATGCAATGGCAGATGGCGTATCAGCCACATCTTGTACTGCATTAAAAAAACTTTGCATTGAGGTTGCTATACCTGTGTCAGGATCTGCCAGCACATTATCTATTTGTGATGCCAGTGTATGAAAGACTTCAAATTCCTTTGCCGATGATGTCGCATTACGGAGGTTACCTACAATAAAAGCATCGTATGAACGTGTAATAGCAGTTGCTTGCACACCCGACCCAACAAAACCGTTATAATTGAATTGCGGATTGCGGGCGGATAAATCGACATTTTGTTTACTGTATCCTTCGGTATTAACATTAGCGATATTATGCCCAATCGTATTGAGTGAACGTTGAAATACCTGCAACCCTGAACTGCCAATTCTTAATAAATCATCACCAGCCATTTTGTCTATTCCTGCCTGCCAGCTACTGTATTCAAATCAAATTGAATAACGGCACTTGAACGATTAATTTGATTACGTATTAATTCAAGGTTATTGATTGCATGATTTGTATTAGTCTGCTGCTCAATAATATGTTGTTCAATAACAGGTTGCTCAATGCCCATATCTTTTTCCAACATCGCGGCAATACCTAAGCCACCACCCGTTTTATTACTGGCAAGATCCAGTGCTATTTGTTTATCAAACATTTCCTGATAAAAACGCGTTTGGTCGGATTCAGCGGAATCACCTGCTATCGTGGCATCTCGCATGGATTTGAGCATCATTTGCAAAAACAGGGATTCAAACTGCTTTGCAACTTCCTTATTTGCTGCACGTGATTCCGCTATCGATTCAGCTGTATTTTCATGATTAGAAACTTTACTACGAAGTTTTTGTAGCCCACTAAAATCGGTGTAAAGGCTGGCATCTGAAATCTGGCTGATACTATTATTTACGCTATTCATATCAAATTACCAATAACTCAGCGTGTAGTGCACCAGCCATTTTTAACGCCTCAAGTATCGCGACTAAATCACCTGGCGCAGCACCGACCTGATTAACCGCTCGCACAATGTCATTTAGATCGACACCGGGATCAAATAGAAACATACGATTATTTCCGTCTAAAGCGCCACCTAAAACATCTATCTGCGAGTCAGCAATAACTTCTGTATTACCGCCTTCTGAAAATGCATTAGGTTGACTAACCGCTTTATCTTCTCTGATGGTAACAACAAGATTGCCGTGAGACACAGCCGCCGCCGAGACGCGCACAGCATTGCTAATAACAACCGTGCCCGTTCTTGAATTAATAATGACACGTGCAGAAGCATTACCAGGTGCAAGCGTAATATTTTCAATCATTGAAACAAATGCAATTTTATTTTTTGTACTCTCTGGCGCCGTCACCTCAATCGAAATGGGATCAATCGCTTCTGCCGTACCTTCACCGAGTTCTTTATTAATGGCATCCGACATTCTGCTCGCAGTAGTAAAATCTGCGGTGAAAAGGTTCAGCGTTATTTTATTTTCGTAGCCTAATGAATTGTTGATCGTGCGTTCAACAATTGCACCTTTGGGTATACGGCCAACACTTGGAACATTAATGGTTATTTTAGAACCATCGCTACCTTGCACGCCCAAACCACCAACAACCAGATTACCCTGAGCAACGGCATACACTTTTCCGTCTGCACCTTTTAAAGGTGACATCAATAAAACGCCGCCACGCAAACTTTTCGCATTGCCTACTGATGAAGCGGTGATATCAATGGTTTGTCCTTTTTTAATAAACGGTGGAAGTGTTGCATGTAACATAACCGCAGCCACATTCTTTGGTTTTGGATTCACCCCTGGTGGTAACACTACGCCTAATTGAGTCAGCATGTTTTTTAAACTCTGTGCAGTATAAGCAACCTGACCAACGGAATCACCGCTACCATCAAGACCAACCACAAGACCATAACCAATTAACTGGTTATCTCGCATCCCCTGAACTGAAGATAAATCTTTTATACGTTCTGCGTGTAACTGCGTCATTTGTGACAGCGCAATAAATATCACGAAGAAATATCTAGTAGCTGTACATTTATTAAATTTATAATTCATTACCGTCTCTATTACTCTAGCCTCTATTGTTCTCGTTTCTATTATTCACTGACTGTCTTTTGCTATTGATAGTTAAAATGGCGTCCTAAAATGGCATCCACGGGCTATTCAATATTTTTGTTAGCCAACCTTGCTTATTAGCATTATTTAGCGGGCCATCACCACTGTATTGTATTTCTGCATTTGCAATACGTTCAGATGAAATTGTATTGTCTGGCCGGATATCACTTGGTCTAACAATCCCTCTCAGGCGTATATACTCTTCACCTTGATTAATGTTTATCCACTTCTCACCTTGTACGACTAAATTGCCATTTGCCTGCACTGCAACTACAACTACAGTCACACTTCCCGTTAATGAATTGCTTTGCCCACTACCATTGCCACCTTTAAAGTCGTACGCAGACGCTATATCTGTCGCAACTGTTTCACGTCCATTTGAAGTGACTGGCGCACCTAAAAAGGAAGCCGCAGAGATCGTCCCAGTTGTTTCTTTATTTGTTGTTGTATCAGATACTTTTTTTGCATCGGTTTTTTCTTCCAGAATAACCGTCAACATGTCACCAATACGCCTGGGTTTTAAATCTTCGTGCAATAACCAGGCAGAACCTAACTGATAGATAGAATCGGTATGCTGTATTGGTCCGCTATGTTGTATTGGCCTTGCTGGCGAAAATTCAACATCACCACGTTTCGGTGATGCACATGAAGCCAAACTCAATACGAACAATATTAAAATTAAATGTTTTATATTTTTCATTACTGTTTTTATAATTTTTTATAGTGCATTACTTTTATAAACTATTACTTTTATAACGTAGCACTATGTCTACATATTATTGGTTGCGTATTGCAACATTTGATCGGCAGTTGAAATTGCTTTCGAATTCATTTCGTAAGCACGTTGCGCTTCAATCATATTGACCAATTCTTCAACCGTATTCACATTTGAACCTTCTAACGAAGACTGGATTAATGTTCCCAGCCCAGTTAATCCTGGAGTGCCTGTTTGTGCAGAACCACTGGCACCCGACTCAAGATAAAGATTATTTCCAACTGGCTGTAACCCGGTAGGATTAACAAAACCAGCTAACTGAACGCTACCTACCTGCGTGGGCGCTGATGAACCTTGTGAAACAACTGAAACCACACCATCGGAACTGATAGAAACACTTAATGCATCCTCAGGAATAGTAATGTTCGGCTCAATGGGATAACCCAACGATGTGACTAATTGACCTGTTGGATCTTTTTGTAATGCACCGTCACGCGTATAAGCAACTGAACCATCTGGCATTTGCACCTGTAAGAAGCCTCTGCCCTGAATCGCAACATCTAATGAATTACCCGTTTGTACAATACCGCCCTGAGTAAACAGTTTTTCTGTTGCAACAGTTCTTACACCTGTGCCAATATTTAATCCTGAAGGCGAAACGGTATCTTCAGATGACTGTGATCCAACTTGCACTACATTTTGATAAATCAAATCAGCAAACACGGCTCTGTCACGTTTAAAACCCGTGGTACTCGCATTGGCCAGATTATTTGAAATCGTTGCCATTCGTGTTTGTTGCGCTTCAAGTCCTGTTTTTGCTATCCACAAAGCTGAACTCATAATTATTTCTCCACTTAAATTTTTCTTTGTACTATTTACTTTCTATTATTTGGTTTCTATTATTTTTGTCTATTATTTTCGTTCTACTATTCATTAAGCCATTAACTTAGTCGCATCATGGCAGCAGCAGCTCGATCATTTTCATCTGCTGTTTCCATTACTTTGACATGCGTTTCATACTGACGAGCCAGTCGAATCATCTCCACCAGTGAGCGCGAGGTACTTACATTACTCGATTCCAGCGAACCAGAAACAAGTTGTACATTTGCATTTGCAGAAGCTTTTTTTCCTGCTGGCATATGCATCAAACTATCAGCACCTTTTTCAAGTTCACCTTTTGCCGGGTTAACTAATTTAATACGGTCAATAACCGCCAACGCATTAATTTCCTGACCAAGTGGCTGAATCGATATTGTTCCGTCCGACCCTATTTCCAAATTAGAATATGCTGGTAAAGAAATGGGACCACCATTGCCGAGAACAACATTACCTGCACCTGTAATTAGACGACCCGCACTATCCAGTCGCAATTCGCCAGCCCGGGTATAAGCCTCACTACCATCAGCAGCCTGAACAGCCAACCAGCCCTGCCCATTGACAGCAACATCAAGGTCGCGCCCCGTTGTAATAATACTTCCCTGTGATATATCAGTTGCCGTACCATCTATAGCCGCATAAACACGAGAAGGATGAACCGGGCCATGAACCTGTTGACTTAACATCGTATGAAAATCAGCTTTAAAACCAATCGTGCTTGCATTAGCAAGGTTATTGGAATTTATCGCCTGCACCTTCATGGTGTCTCTTGCACCATTCATGGCAATAAAAATCATACGATCCATACAAATACCCTATTAATAATTATATTATTAAGAATTAAAAATTAGAGATTAATAATAGTTTGCGTTATCGTATCTTCAGCTTGAATGGTTTGTGCATTCGCCTGGAAATTACGTTGCGCAACAATCATGCGAACAAGTTGAGCCGTTAAATCGACATTTGATTCTTCCAGTGCATTAGACTGTAGTAAACCAAGACCTGCAGTACCGGGTCCACTCACCACTGGCGAACCTGATGAAAATGTTTCCACCCATGAGGTATTACCAATGGGTTTTAAACCTTGTGTATTTGCAAAATTCGCTAATACCACTTGCGCAACAACCTGCGACTGCCCATTACTGTAACGCGCAAACACATGACCGGTATCACCAACGTCCACTGCAAGTAACTGTCCTGCGGTATAACCATCCTGACTTAGTGCATTGACTGAAAAATTACTACCGAATTGCGTGCTGTCAGATAAATCAATAGAAAAAGACTGCGATGCCGCACCACCACCTGGATTCCAGGCAATAGGAATGTTTGCCGGTGCGTTATAAGAACCATCGCTATTAAAAGTTATCGCTGTCGTATCCTCTAAAACACCGTTAACGATGGTTCTTACATTCCATTCATTAGGATTTGTTGCTGGATCAAACTTACTAAAATACATCGAAATTGTATGATCATTTCCTAAACTATCATAGATTGTTGTCGTGGTTGATGAGTTATAACCAGCGGTTTCAGGTACGCCACCAACCAGCGCCCAACTTGGATCCGTTTCATCCTCACGCACATCAAAGTTAGCACCAACAGATATTGAATTTGTTGGTTTTGCACTAAGATTCGCATTGGTGAGTTGCAACGGGGAAATAGCACCTGTTATTGCACCATTATCGTCCGCCTCTCTTGCCATCAATGCATATCCTTCGTTACTGACAACGTTGCCAGTGGAATCAAGTTTGAAGTTTCCTGATCGCGTATAAATCAACGAACCGTTTGACTCTAGTTGAAAAAAACCTTCTCCACCAATTGCAAGGTCTAATGGATTATCCGTAAAAGCAATACCACCATGTGCAAATTGTTGCTCAACCGTGTGCAATCGAACGCCTTGTCCAATCGCTGAACCGGCCGCCAAAATATTCGATGCATATACATCCGAGAACTCTGCCCGTGATGATTTAAATCCTGTCGTCGCAGAATTGGCAATGTTATTACCAATAATAGCTAAATCACTTGATGCGGTCTGGATACCACTTAATGCTGTATTGAATCCCATATTTTTCTCCTGTCTTTTTGCTTATTTATTTAATGCAAATTTATGTTGAATTTATATAACTTAAAATAGTTACTTAATTTTTTGAACTTCATTAAGTGATACTGATTGCCCATTAACAAGATTTAATACTGCACCTGCTAATGAACCATCAGTACTTTGATTTAAAGAGATACTGTCTACCTTTGTTTCTACTGATACATCTACACCTTGTTTATCTCCTCCAATTAATGCTTCAGCTGTGACTAAATAATTTCCTGGTGGCGATACACTTCCATCATCAGAAAAACCATCCCATTTAAACTGCAAGTCACCTGAAGATTGCCCACCAAGAGGTAGTACTTTTACCTGTTCACCTCGACTATTAAAAATATTTATAGTCACGTCACTTGTTCGTTGTTCTAAATTAATTTGCCCACTAATGGTATTACCCGTCGTTAAAAAACCTTGCCCACCAGGCAATAACACGGATTTACCAACCAGGCTTGCAGCCTGTAATGATTGATCTGAAGAAAGTTTTCCTGCCAATGTATCAAAAGAATTCTGCAATTCATTTAACCCATTCACCATAGACGATTGTGTTAGTTGACTCATAAACTGACTTGGATCCATTGGCTTAGTTGGATCCTGGTTCTTAACTTGTGCAACAAGCAATTCAATAAAGTTAGCCTGAGTTAATTCATCTCTTGGTTTTTCCGCTTCAGCCACATTATTGGTAACTGGATTAATAGATATAAAACTGTTGTTAACTGCTAGCTCTGACATTCTTTACTCCGTATATATTTTTCACTTTAAAAGTAACGTATAACATTAATGATTAAATTAACGTCCCATATTTAATGTTTTAAGAAGTAACTGTTTAGATGTATTAAATACTTCAACATTATTTTGATATGAACGTGAAGCCGCCATCATATTTGCCATTTCCTCAATCGCATTCACATTCGATTTATAGATATAACCCTGTTTATTCGCTAGTGGATGATGTGGCTGGTATTCCTGCCTGGCTTCTGCTGTACTTTCAACTATTCCAGATACCCGTACCGAAACAGATGATGAGACATTACCGTTATCCATAGTATTCATTACCGAGGAGAATATTGGCTGACGGGATTTGTATGCATCTTTTGAATTACCGCTTACGACATCTGCATTGGCGAGATTACTGGCCACAGTGTTAAGTCTTACAGACTGAGCGCTCATTGATGAACCGACAACATTAAATATATTATAAAGTGACATAATTACTCTCCTGACTATTCGCCTTTCAACGCGGCCATCATGCCTTTAAATTTACCGCCCAGAAAAGTAAGGCTAGCCTGATAATGCAAAGCATTTTCTGCGAATGAACTTTTTTCAATTTGTCCATCAACCGTATTACCATCCAGCGATGGTTGAAGAGGGACACGATAAAGTACGTCAGCAGTATTCACTGCAGTGTTAATTTGTATATGTTTTGAATGCGTGCGAGTGAGTGAGCTAGCAAATTTTGCATCGTTAGATTGTGCATTTACACTTGCCAAAGCAGATTTAAAATCAATATCTCTTGCCTTATATCCAGGGGTATCCGCGTTTGCGATATTCGACGCAAGGACTTCTGCGCGTTGCGACCTTAACGCTAATGCTTGCTGGTGGATTCCAAGAGCGGAATCAAATGTTATCGACATATTGCACTCCAACTTTAATTATTCTTGCGAACTAAAATGCAATCGGTGTGCCAACTTTTAAAAATTAATAATTTGTAATTGATAATTCCCCAAAACACCTACTCTGTCGGTGTTTACATTGAATAAAACATTACTAAAAATATTACATAAGAATAAGGAGTCTTTACATTGTCAAAAAAAGAATAGGATCAGCGGCAAGATATGTCCTGTGGGTGGCAAATATTTGTCATTAAAAATGGATGCCGGTGCTCGCAAAACAAACATGCAACATAGCTTACTTTTAAGATAGTAATCAATTACTTAATTTATACGGTAAAGCACAAAACTGTAATGATTTAAATGATGACGACGAATGATAGTGGCGACAAGATTGTCACTCTAAAACACTTAAGAAATATTTATTTTTATTCGCTATAAAAAATTATAGCTAACGTAGCTAACTGAAGTAGTTAACTAAGAAAAAATAATAAGAAATGAATATATGTCATATGAAATTACACATACATCGAGCCCAGTTAGACTTGTACTAGAGATCGTTTGTCCGATGATTTAATCGTTTGTCCGGTATGATTATACAATTCGGACATAGATGACGAGCCAGGTAGAATACCATGCAATATATCCAGTGCATGACGTGATTGTTTTGAAACTGATTCTACGATGCTGCCATTAATACGATTTTTTTCACGGCAGGTTTCTGCTATATCAACCAGTTTATTCCATAAATCTGCTAGTTCTTGATCTGAACCAAATTGATAGTTTTTGCTTCTACCCTTATCAGCAACTGCTACAGTTTTAAATGCTGCGAGTAGTTTTTCACGATGTATAGAAAATGATTCCAGCTGCTGAATTTTTTCCTGTTTTTCTCGAACGACATCTTCCAGTGTAGCGGCATGCTGTTCAGTTAAAGCTTCATATTCTAAATCCAATGATTGCAATAGCTTTTGAGCACATTCAATTTCATTTTGAAATGCTTGCCTGATCGCGTCCCGATTACTGTTATCGAAAGTATCCACTGGTTTATCCTCATTTATTCACAAATATATTCATTACGAATGATTACAAAAGATGCCGACTAAAAGACGACTACTAAAAATTACTATTAAACTTATTTATCTTAAGCTTACTTATCTGATGTCAATACGGTCTCGAATTTCATTAACTTATCAGCAATTTTATCTGTATCAATTTTAAACGAACCGTCACTAATCGCCTGTTTAACTTGCTCAACGCGTTTTGCATCAACAACAGGTGCGGTAATAGCGGTGTTATCAACCTTACCAAGCTGTACCGCATTATCAGAAAGACTAACCGTATCAGCTGTCGATGATTTACCTGATTCAACATGCTTCTGTTGTTGTTCAAGAGCGGGTTTAAGTTGACTATCATCCTTCGGCGCATGCACCTTAGGTGTCGATATCCCATTGATATCTATAGACATAATTTTACTCCTACTATTTTATGTTGGTATTTTGTGCTGGTATCTTACATTCATTCTCACATATGTTAACGGCAGTAAGACCAAAATCTTTAATTTCATTAAACAATTAAATATCAACTTCTACTTCAGCAGATGACGTTATTACACCCTCTACCTTTTGCCGCGATTTCATATTCATCACATTTATACGATCGCCAATCGCACCATTATTCAGCGCTTTCCCCATCATTCTTACCTGCATTCGTCCTGAGTGCGCCAGTATCGACACCTTTTGACCACGTTTTATCACCTGTGGTTTTTTTAACATCGCTGGCGTCAATACAGTATCGACTAAAATGTGCCTTTTGACTTTCATTCCGGTGCCTATTTTTATACTTTCAAAATAACCATAAGATAGACGCGATACATCCTGTTTTATTAACTTTAGATCAGACTCCGTTAAAATGTCGCCTCTTTGTAAAGTATGTGTAACAGCAAGTACCTTCTTATACACACTTATCGTGACAGGAACATGTAATGACCAGGGTTTTGTACCTGTACATTTTACCCCAACCGTCGTTTTACCCATTATACGACTACCTTTAGGCAAAAATGCGCGTAATGCTTTATTGCATTTTTTTAACTTTAGCCTGGAGTCCAATCTCCCCGTTACTATCTCCGTCGATTGCTTATCTTTCGACGTGACACGATCACGAATAAAACTTTTAGCCGTCTGATAAATACTGTCATGACTTTGAAAAGATTCAGCAGCAGAAACAGATGACGTTGTACATAAAAGAATGAACAAACTGATATAGTTGAAAAATTGATTATTTTTATTCATCATTGATAGTTAGTTATTTCTTATCCGGCTACCCTTAACACCATATTTAGCCGCTGCATTGTGGACAAATAATTTTGCTTCATCCAGATCCGTAAAACCACTAACACTGATTCTATATACCTGCTTCCCTTTAACAACTGCTTTTTCAAGCGAGGGGGATAATCCTGCAATATCCAGTCTTTCCAGCATTTTATTGGCTTTACTTTCATTACTTAATGAAACCAGATTCACGGTCAAAATAGATTTAATTTTTTTACTTTCCTGAATGTTGCCAGCTATTTTTTCATCATTTTTACTCTGTATTTTTTCCTCTTTAGCTTTAAGTTCAATGTTTTTAGATGAAAGATTTGAGGAGGTAACATTACCACTCATCTTAGTATTATCCAGTTTATTAACATCTATAATGCTGATGTTATTTTCTGTATTAATTTTTTTCTGGTTAATATTGTCTGCTTTAATTTTATCGGCTTTAATCTTATTCTTCACCAACTCCAACTCTTTTCTCAATGAACGAATATCACTCGTTAACGTACTAACGCTACCTGCAATCAACGTTAATTCATTCGTTGGTAATGGCACAGGAATTATATCTATCGGTAGTATCGCCATTGACTGTATTTTTGCCTCCTGTATCTCATTGGGCTTCTTTAAAAACCTGTCACCCATTTTGGTTTTATGTTCACGATCTATTACAGTGTAATTAGTATTAACATTCTGTACTGTTTGCTGAATAGAACTTTTTACATATGAATCTAACTTGTACATAGCCAGTCCCACTACCACTATAGAAACAATAAATAAGAGTAACAGCTGTGTTCGCGTTATAGAATTAAATAATTCGCCAATAGAAGATGCACCTGATGAAAGCTGAAAAGTATCTTCTGACATATCGACACCCTTATGATTACCTTCAATTTGGTTCACACCCGATTCGTTACTGTTACTATTATTGCTACTGTTAGTATTTCTTTTATTGATCTGTCTTTTATTAATGGTTTTATCATAAGCAGGAGCGTTATCCTGTATGCTAGACAACACACTGCTTAAGTTATAATTTCCCGACGAATCATTTTTACCAGGGTTCTCTCTATTTTGGATGCCTCTATTTTTTAAAGAGCCCCCCTTTGCTTTTTTTATTGCTCTGTCATCTGCAGTTGTATTTAACAAATTAGTCGAATAATCAGATAGCATTGAATCTGTATCAACTGGACCACTACAAGCGGCTACTAGCGATGACATTAGTGCTTACCTACCTGTAACGGCTTAACTTCAGAATGATTATCAACACCATTTTTTCCAAGTGCTTTTTCGAGAAGTAATGATTTTTTTGCTCGAAGCATTAACTTACTCGCTGTATCCTCATAGGTAACTGTAGTCGCGCTCACACTTATAGTGAATTCAATACTATTGTCTAAATAAATACATTTATCCATAAGAATAAAATCTTTTATTCTTTCAGCTGCTTCCTTCGCCTCACTATTTTCAGTACTAGGTAAAAACACAAGAAACTCATCAGCATTATTACGATAAACAATATCACTACTGCGCGCTTTTCTTTCTAACCTTCTTGAAACTTCAATAAGAAGTGCATCACCTGCAGCCCGACCATACTGACTATTAATCAGATCAAAGTCATCAATGTCAAATAACAAAATTGAAAACGGTGTTTTATAACGCTGCGCTCTTCTTACTTCTAATTCGGCTATATCCTGATAGTTATACCCACTTCTTAACCCTGTCAATTCATCACGCTGCGAAAACTGTATGGATTTTTTATAGCGTAAAGCATTACGTAACGGTAGAGTCAAACCGGCTAGTAGCACCTCAATAATTTCAATTTCATAATCCAGAAAAACACTGTCTCTCGATATTGATATCGTGCCTAATATTTCTTCTTCATATCTAAGAGTATAAATACAACTCGGATGACCTATTGTTCCATTGAGGAGATAAGTTTTTGTTGCCTCATCATTATATTCAATGCCATTACACAGAACCTTTTCTCTAAACACGTCATTAAAGTTATCCAATAACTGATAAACATCCAGTGTTTCATGTAGGTGATTAACAAACGTATCTGTTACAGGTTCATCAACAGAATTTGCCATCATATTTTCAATCGTATAGTCCGTATAGTTTTTTTCGCTAACGTGTGTGTTGTTATTCGTTTCAGACATATTATTAGCCCTCGTATTAATCGTTGTAATGTATAAAGCAACTACCATGCCAAAAAATAATATTTAACTATAACAATAGCTTGAAATCTAATTCTTTAACTGTGACAAAAATTTGTCGATACAAAAATACACAACATCGGATAACTGCTAGAAAAATGGCAGTATTTTGACACTCGGTAGAATGCAATATTTTTAACTATTTCGTCATAGTTAAAAAATAACATTAAAGTTTCCTTTCAGATAATCCGATAACAGGAGAAATGCCAATAGAATTCATCTAACGACTTAAAAACAACACGACTATTTAAATATAACTATTCAATAGACAACTAGTACGAAAATTATGTCTTTACCAAATCTATCTTTACCAAAAGAAATAATATCATCATCAAAAGCTGATAATTCAAATGTTGATTATGAAACATTTATTATAAAAGTATGGGTTGTGAAGTAACTAATGTCTAACAATGAGCTAAAGAAAGAAGGGATAAAGAAAGAAGAGCTGGAGAAAAAAGAACGGGAGCTCGCTCGCCTGAAAGAAGTTATCGACTCGATAAAACAGAGTATTGATGAGACTGATAATACCAGTGACTCTCATCACCCCCTTTCTAACAATGCAAAATTTGACGAAAACAATATAAAAAATGCCCGGATACTATTAGCAGAAGACAATAGTATTAATCAGGATGTCATACATGAACAAATGGAGATGCTGGGCTACGAAATTGAGATCGTCGATAATGGTGTACAGGTCTTATCCATAATCAAACAGAAAAGTTATGACCTTATTCTCATGGATGCGCATATGCCGCATATGGATGGTTTTGCTACCGCCCGAGCTATCCGTTCATTTGAGAGAAAAAATAAACGTGATGCTATTATAATCATTGCATTAACCGCAGATATTTCACCAGGCATACAGGAACACTGCACAAGTGTCGGCATGAATGACTATCTAGCTAAACCCTTTTTTATTGATGATCTCGATAATATGCTAAAAAAATGGTTAAGTAATGCACCTATAGAAAAGTCACATACTATTGAAGTTCAGAAACCACTTTCATTAGACTCTACAGACATTTTAAATATGTCTGTTATCGAACAATTACGAATATTAAGCCAGAAAGGTGGACGAAATACGCTAGGCAACGCCATCAGTCGCTACCGTAGTTCAGCTTTAGAACAATTAGATTCAATGCACCACGCTGCAATGAAAAAAAATTGTAAAGAATTAGCTTCAATCAGTCATAGTCTAAAATCATCCAGTGGAACGCTAGGCGTTAATCTCATTTACACAGCAGCAGCAGAAATTGAAGAATTGGCTAATACGAATAACATTGGGCATATACAACAAGCTATAACCCAACTTGAAGAAAAACTGATAATTTCCGTACAGGCACTAGAAGATTTAGCGGAAAATTCAAAAATAATAGCACCTATAGTAACCTCACCTATGCCTGTTATAGGAAACGATCAACAGTTACTCGTTGTTGATGATAATAAGGTAACACTCGACACGCTACAAAACGCATTACAACAATTCGGTTACAGAGTTGACAGTGCCAATAACGGTGAAGAAGCATTAGCACTACTTTCAAAGAATAATTATGATTTAGTTATTACCGATTTACAGATGCCCGTCATGGATGGTTATGATTTATGCAAAGCAATACGAAGAAAATATACTGCAGAAACATTACCTATCTTAGTATTGACCAGCACTGCAAACGATGTACACGTACATGATGCTTATGAAATAGGTATTAGTAACTTTATTGTTAAGCCGTTCAATTTTCTAAATCTTGCCTATACCATTCTATTTACAATACAGAATACACGAAATGCTCACGATTTATGGCGTAATCAACAACTTTTAGGAGTAGCAGAAAATGTAGCTCAGGTAAGCAACTGGTCATGGGAAATAGATACGCAGAAAATACAGTTTTCGAGCCATTTGCAATGTTATTTTGATCCGCTATTAGATGATATAAACACTCTCGATGAATTTATTTCCACGATGAACCTTGATGGGATGCGTTCGGCGATTAAATCATGCCTTTCAAATAAAAAAGAAACGAGTTGGGAGCAAGAGATTATCCACTCAAAATATGAAAAATCTCTATATATTCTGCATCGATTTTGCATCATTCATAACGAAAATAATAACTCTGTACTCATCGGAACAGTGCAAAATATATCCTCAATACGGCAAGCAGAGCAACGCATCACCGAACTGGCATTTTATGACACACTAACAAAACTCAACAGCCGATCAAGTTTTAATAAAAAACTACAGGAATTAATAATCAGCTCCAAACGTAAGACAAAAAAATTTGCCTTACTCTATCTAGATCTTGATAACTTTAAAAACATTAATGATAGCTTTGGACATGATGTCGGCGATCTATTATTGAAAGAAGTCGCCAATCGTCTACGTACACTTTTAAGGAAAGATGATTTTGCAAGTCGCCTCGGTGGTGATGAATTTTGCCTACTGCTTCACGATATTACAGATAACCTTTCTGCTGCCAATGTCGCACAACGCTGTCTAGAAATACTGTCTCAACCTATCACGCTTGCTGAAAGAGAATTTTCACCACACGCCAGTATTGGTATAGCTATCTATCCACAAAATGGAGGTGATGCAACCTTTTTAATAAAAGCTGCTGACACAGCGATGTATGAAGCAAAAAATAATGGTAAAGATCAATATGCTTTTTATGAATCTGCAATGACTGACGCAGCTCACCTTCGATTAGTCATCGAAAATGATTTACGTACAGCACTAAGTGACGAACAATTTGAACTGTATTACCAACCGAAAATATCACTATCATCAGGTAACGTAACAAGCGTTGAAGCACTTATTCGCTGGAATCATCCGGAAAAAGGTTTATGTCCACCAGACAGTTTTATACCTGAAGCTGAACGCATGGGATTAATTGCTGAGCTTGGTGAATGGGTCGTGAAGACGGCATGCAAACAAATAAAATTGTGGCGAAGCCAGGGACTTAAAGATTTACCCGTTGCAGTCAATATTTCACCAACACATTTCGAACAGGATGGTTTTGCCGAAGATATGGCAAATCTTGTTAATGATTTAGATATATCCCCGTCATTAATTGAAATAGAGATTACTGAAAGTACATCGCGCGACCAACGCGTATTCACCAACACCTGTAAACAACTTCGTGTACTCGGATTTAGAACCGCTATTGATGATTTTGGAACAGGTTACTCATCACTATCCGTTCTTAAAGACGCTGCAGTTGATGTACTAAAAATTGATAGAGAGTTCGTTCGACACATTCCTAACGATTCACAATCTTCAATACTTATTGGTACGATACTCGGTATGAGTAAAGCATTGGGCCTGGAAGTCGTCGCTGAGGGTATTGAAACGGAAGAGCAGTTAACCGTTCTCGTCGCGATGGGCTGTCATATGGCTCAAGGTTATTATTTTAGTAAACCTGTTCCTGCTGAAAAAATTCCCGCATTAGCACAATGTTGCTTCCGTCGTCCTAAAGCCAATCAAGTTGCATATAAATAATACAATCAGATATAGTCTAAATAGATCATGAATAATCTTTCGTTACAACAAGAAATAGAACAGGAAAGTAACTTACCTGTATTACCACCTGGTATATCAAATTTATTCAAAACACTGGCTGATGAAAATATCACCTACGAAGTCGTCGCAGAAGAAATCGAAAGATTTCCAACAATTGCGATAAGAGTTGTCGCAACGGCAAACTCATCATGGGCGGCGCCGATCGCACCGATTACATCATTGCGCGATTCCTGTTCACGATTAGGCTCGCAACTGGTTCTTAGTATTTCCATCGCGTTATCTGTTTCACAGGCATTTAACCCTTCTCGTTGCCCAGCATTTGAGTCAAAAAAATTTTGGGTAAGTGCGCTATTAACTGCAGAAGCTGCATTTAATAGCGCAAAAGAAACATCGGATATTTGCCCCGATACAGCACGATTAGCTGGGTTACTCCATAATATTGGTTTATTATGGCTCGCAGAAAATAGGCCCTTAGAAATATCGGACGCTATATCTATAAGTCAAAATGATAATGTTTCATTTACACAAACACTATTAGAAAAATATGAGCTCGATTTATATGATGTCGGCGGTTACCTGGCGACATCATTAGAATTACCAGAAACAATCGGAACAACTATTGCCAGCTATTCAAGCAAAAATCTATCTTCGGAAAATATTGATAGCGCAGAACCTTTAATTGTTAATCATCATTACGCGCACCAATTAGCTTCTTCTGTATTATTGCATGCTGATGCAAATGGAGAAGATATCGAAACGCCCTATTCTCACGACGACCCACATTTTCAGCAACTCATGGAAAAATTATCGCGTATTCAATCTATGGCTCAGGCTTTGTTTTTTAGTTAGGGATTAAAAGTTATTAGGAATAAAAAAAGGTTGCTCAATTTGAGCAACCTTTTTGACGTAAAGATTATGTGCCTATGCAAATACTAGCGCAAATATTAGCTTTTACGACGACGCTGCATAGCTACAAGACCAAGCAAACCTGAAACAAACAACCACGCACTCGCTGGAAGCGGTACAACCGTTGTGCCTGTATAAAACCGGCCTTTAGAACCGCCACTTACAAATTGTATATCGTCAGCAAAACGAATAAAATCAACACCAGCTTCAGCAATAATGTCACCCGGATTGTCAAAAATAGTGAAATCCAGCGATGTAAGAGTACCGGTAGCAGCATTAGTATCAAAACTCAGCACAGGAGCAGCACCGTCACTAATGCCAAAAGTCTCACCAAATAGTTCAAACTTCGTGGCACCATGCCATGTACTCACTGTTCCGCTAACTGCGTCATAATCATCTGAATCAAACGCCAAAATAGCTTTACCTATCTCGCCATCAAACGCGCCACCGTCAATGGTAGTGTTTATTGTGTGGATGACCAAAGCAGCCTGGCTCACTGTACTTGCAAGCAAGAGTGCTGAAGCAAGGATAACTGTTTCTATCGATTTTTTTATTTTCATCATTTTGCTATTCCTTATCGTGTGAATTTTAAACATTTATATTGATTTTAGTTCCAACAATGCACTATCTATACCAAGTTTATATCTATCTGTATTTATTAGCTTTTTTTAAACCGACTTTCAAACCCATTAAGCAAGTGTAAAACATTCCAACTTTTAACCCTGCCCACAATCAAATTTCAGGTAGAGTTGATAAATAATACATAAAATCAGGTAACAACAGCATTAAGTTATTGATTTTTTAAATAATAGAAAAAAATTAATTCACCTAAACGTAAACTTTTACGACACCTGGCACTATTCCAGTAAAAAGCGCTACGTTTCAGGCTCAAGCCAATTATTTATCTCGACCAAATCTTTTTCAGTCAGGATACCTGCGGCACGCTTAAGTTCTAAGCTATTTGTGATGTATTGATAGCGTGCAGCGAAGTAATCTCGTTTACTGCTGTATAACAAACGTCGTGCTAACAGAACATCAACGCTTGTTCGTGTACCCGCATCATAACCCGCACTGGTGGCATCCAGTGATGTTTGTGTTGAAATAACCGCCTGCTCTCGTGCTTTTACTGTTGAAATATCGGCCGTGAGACTTTGGTAAGCGGAACGCGCTAGTGCTTTGGTTCTACGTTGAGTCAGCTCCTGTATGGCTACCGCCTGATTTAATTCTGATGCTCTTTGACGGATAACAGAACTGGTTCGCCCACCACTGTATATTGGTATATCGAGAGAAAGCCTGACCGTTCCAGATTCACTCACATTTGAAGGAATGGTTGTACCCGTTACGAGAGAGTTACGCTCATCCGTATTCGTTACACCAAAAGAAGCATTTAAATTTAGCGTAGGGTAATGACCACCTTTGCTACCGTTATAAGCACTACGCGCGGCATCAACTGCATATTGTGATGAACGTAATTCAAAATTATTCTCCAGTGCACTTTTCTGCCACGCATTTATATCCGTTGGTTCGGGTACAACAAGCGGAATTTTTTCACGAACAACTTCGACATTTGTGCTGTATACATTAATAATTATGCCAAGTACTTCACGCGCATTTGCCAGCTGATTCTCTGCAATAATTTTATCTGCCTGTGCAATATCGTAACTAGCCTGTTGCTCTTTCACATCGGTGATATTAGAAAGCCCTACGTTGTAACGTTCTTTACTTTGTTCGAGTTGCTCACCAATCGCTTTTATTTCTGCCTCAACGGTTTCCAGTGCATCTTTTTCTGTTAACACAGCAAAATAAGCCTGTGCAACCCGAATAATCATATCCTGTTTTGCTACTTCAAAATCAATCAATGCCTGTGCTGCAATGGCATCACCCTGTTCAATATTTTCAAAAATGGTTTTATTAAAAATAACCTGATTTAAATTCAGCGAATAACCATCACTGTCATCGTCAAACTTCGTCACAACACCAGCACGATCATTTTCTGTCTTACCGCGCTGGACAAATCCATTTATGGCAATTTGTGGCAGTACTGCAGCAAAGTTTTGTGAATACGTTTCAGAAACAGCCATATAATTTGCATAAGCCGCAAGAAAAGTCGCATCATAGCTTTTAGCTCGTTGCACAGCCTCAACAAGGTCTAATGCATACGTATTACTGCTAGCAAATAACAAACTCAGTGTCGTCGTTACTAATATTTTAGATATTTTTTTTCTTACAAAATGATTTATATCTGGATCGAACATTTGCTTCATCTTTGTATATGCTCCATATTTTTATTCAGCTCACATCGGTGACTACAATTGTTTATTGCTACCGTCTTTAATCCTCAATACTTTAATCTTCAATAAATGAACGGGCCACTGTATTAAGTATAGGATCGGTAAGGTACTGCAAGAAAGTTCGCTCGCCTGTAAATATAAAAGTATCGGCTGGCATACCTGCAATTAAAGAAAGTTTATTGACTTCAAGTTGCGCTAAGCCTTCTTCTGTTATTTCAATAATCGCTAAATAATATGGCGGTATATCTCGATTTTTTTCGCTGCTAATACTGTCTGCTGAAATATTAATTATTCTACCTTCAATTTTTTTCGTTTCACGTGATTTAAATGCTGAAAAATTAATATCTGCTATCTGTCCTACCGTAACACGATCAATATCAAGTAGAGAAATCTGAGCTTCAACAATCAGTCGTTCACTTTGCGGTACAATTTCCATCAACTTAGCACCCTGTTGTATTACCGCACCAACTGTGTGAATAGCCAATTCATAAACTGTACCTGTTTGTGGTGAGCGAATAACAGTACGAGAAAGCGTATCTCCTACTATCTGCAACTGTTCAACTAATTGATACAAACGTTCTTGCACGGTATCCAGTTCACCAGCAACTTCTCTTTGAAGCTCTTTTTGCAACTGCAAAGACTGTAATTTTGCCGACACGACCTCAGATCGCGTTGCTGCAATGCGTGCAACTAAATCACCTAATGTTCCCTGATTACCCGATACTTCTCGTTGTAGAAGCCTGACTTGCTGACGTTCAGCAAAACCTTTCTTTTCTAATTTTTTAAGATCTTTATGCTCTGTTTCAAAGGATGCCAATAAACGTTGGCTCGCTTTTTTCTGTGACACCAGTCCTTTAAGTTGAGAATTAAGCTGTTGCTCCTGTTGCTTGTACAGCTTGATTTCGTTTTCATAGGATTCATTTCGCGCAAAAAAGGTTTGTTTTTGTACATCAATGACATCGACAACACGGTAATCCTCTTTATGCTCAAGCAATTGTGGCGGAAAAGTAATTTCTTCTTTTAAATCACGCTGTGCTTTTAACCGCGCTTCACGCGCTAATGCAGAGAAATACTGCCCCTGTACAATTTCCAGTTGAGATTTAGATTGTGTGTCGTCAAGTACCATAACAACCTGACCTTTTTCAACACGGTCGCCATCACGCACACGTAACGATTTAACAATACCGCCTTCAAGATGCTGTATTGTTTTACGGTTACTTTCGACGCGAAGTTTCCCTGGAGCATACGCCGCACTCGCAATAGGGGCCAACGCTGCCCAACTGCCAAAACCAAAAAAGACAACGATGATAATAAGGTAACCTGCACGTCGAAAATTGCGATCCTCGTTTAAGTTCAGTATGTCTTCTGAAGAGCTTTTATTCGACTGTCGCCTGGATGACTTTTTCTTCGTTGTCGTCATAATTAGCCCTGCTTATCCATTAGTTTTATTGCTTGCCGTTTTATTGCTTGCCGTTTTATTGCTTGCCGTTTTATTGCTGGCTGCTTTATTGCCTAATATTTGATTAC
>CAZCOZ010000001.1:53196-64311 GCA_964500555.1 uncultured Thiotrichaceae bacterium
GTTTTATTGCTTGCCGTTTTATTGCTGGCTGCTTTATTGCCTAATATTTGATTACTTGCCGTTTGCACCTGAGGTTGACGTTTTCCAGCAGTTTTATCTTCAATAGGTTGTTTTCGAGCGACATTCCCCCTTTGTTTCGCAGCCATACCTTGCAGCATAGAAGCCACTTTAGCGGGTGTATCGTACATGCCCACTTTTCCATTCGACAACAATAAAACTTTGTCGACTATCTCTAATATATTATTTCTATGCGTGACAATTATTAATGTTGAACCTCTTGCTTTCAAAAGCTTAACCGCAGCAGCCAATGCCTGCTCACCTTCAACATCAAGGTTAGAATTTGGCTCATCCAGTACAACCAGTTTCGGTAAATTATATAATGCTCGCGCTAAACCAATACGTTGTCGCTGCCCTGCTGAAAGTAAGTTTGCTGACACAACCGTGTCATATCCTTCTTCCAATTCCAAAATCATGTTGTGAATACTCGCTGCCTTTGCCGCTTCAATAACTTTCTCGGCGATAATATCGCCAAACCTGGCAATGTTTTCACTCACAGTACCATCGAGTAATTCTACGTCCTGAGGCAGGTAACCAATATGCTCACCTAAGTATTCACGGTCCCACTGTCGGAGTTCAGCGCCATCAAGCCGAACAGATCCGCTCTCCGTTGTATAAAGACCTAAAATGGTACGCACCAATGTCGATTTACCTGCAGCACTTGGCCCGATGACAGCAACGGATGTCCCTTGCGGGATGTCAAATGTGACATTACTTAAAAGTGCTCTATTTGCACCGACGGGTTTAACAACTGCATCTTTGAAAGTTACTCGACCTTTTGGTGGAGGTAATTTCATTACCTCTTTCTTTTCTGGCAACGATTCTAATAGCTCATTAAGTCGACCATAAGCATCGCGCGCATGAATGAAACTCTGCCATGAATTAATCAGCTGATCGATTGGAGCCAACGCTCTGCCCAATAAGAGGGATCCGGCAATAACGGCACCCCCACTTATTTCTCCCTGAATTGCTAAATAAGCACCGATACCTAACATCATCGATTGCATTAGAGTACGAAATGTTTTAGAAATCGTGGTGATTAGGCCACCGCGTTTACTGGAACGGGTTTGCAACTTAATCATTTCATCATTTTTTACTGACCAACGTTGACGCATTCTCGGTAACATACCCATCGTTTCGATAACTTCGGCATTACGTAAATTACGTTGTGTCTGCTCACTGTTTTGTGTGTTTAATATCCCCGCATCTTTTAAATCCTGACGAACTGTTTTTTCATAGAGTACCGCCAGTATAATCAATACTAACGCAGCAAATATTGTAACAATGCCTAATACAGGATGAAAAAAATACAGTACTATAATATAGATTGGCAACCACGGCGCATCAAATAAAGTAAGCAATGCGGCACCCGCAAGAAAATGCCTCAGCGTCAACAAATCACTAAGTGGCTGGGTCGTCATGGTGTTACCACCGGTCGCTACTGTTTGACCGAAAACAGAATTGAAAACGCGAGGCCCAAGAATGCGTTCTAATCGACTGCCGGTAATAATCATTATCTGCGACCGCACCCATTCAAGAGAACCCATCACAATAAACAGAAATATTAGTAGCAAGGTCATCATCAGCAATGTTGATTCACTACCGCTTGCCAACACTCGATCGTAGATTTCCAGCATATAAATCACGGGCGCTAGCATGAGAAATTTTATGAAGAAACTAAAAACAGCGGTTGAAACAAATGATTTTCGAGACAAAGCCAATGCTTTATAAAGCGCTGACTTATCTACGGATGATGTCTGATTTTGATCGTATGGCATAAATTGAAATAACGTGACTTAAAAAATAGTTGGAAGATCCTTTTGAAAAATTTATTGCCTACATTCGATGCGGAACATTTTAACTTAGTGATAATTATCAAACATCTAGGAGTGTACAACAAAAACCATAAACTTATCAGGAACAAGTCAGAAAAAAGATAGAAAAATGAGACATTTACCACATTGTAACCACAAAAAAATAATATATTTCGCACATAAAAAAGCCCAGCAAACTATTTAGCTTGCTGGGCTTTTAAACAACCTAACAGAGAACGACTTAAAATAACAAACGCTATTCCTCGTCGATCACCGCTAACTCTTTACCGTTAGCAAATGCAATCCTCAAATAGATCAATCGCAGCAATGAATGGTTGGTTATGATCATTATTTGGATCATTATCACCCGTTGGATCGAAGAAGACTGTAACGGTGTCACCCGCTGCACTCGCTTCAAACTCAAAACCTTCACCATTTAGAAGAGCGGCATTGACTATTTCGGTTGCATTTGCTTCTGTGCTGTGACCATCATCAGAAACAAAAAGGAAGTCATCCGTCAATGACCAGATAGCTGCCTGGATTTCATTATCAGTATAATTTGATGTTGTACCATCACCATTATCCTGAGAAGTAAAGTCCTGACTGAGAATCCAGTTGATCATATCAAGATTCTCACTTGCATCCAGGCCATTTACACCCGTAGTCCCAAAGTCCACACTGCCAGGTAAGAAATCATCATCGGCAATATAGACATTTGCGTCAATCAAAGCCGCATCATTAATATCCGTGCCAAACTCACCCGCAATTGTACTTTCAAAGAAACTCAAGCAATAAGCGAAAGCAAACGTACCACTCAATACACCTGTTGCATCAGTAACCTGCATGGTCCAGGCTTCATCAGAACCTGATGGAAATGGATCATTCGAATCAGTTAGCTGGAATTGAACTGTGGTCGGTATAATGCCGTTCACTTTATCAAGTGTATCGGTTGCACCCTTGAATGTAACATTCACATTCGCCATTGCTTCATTACCATTACCGTCAGATACAGTGTAACTGTAGTCAGTGACCGCTGTCTCACCCGCAAGCAGATCAGCATGAACAGTGGATGCATCAAACAATAACTCGCCCGAAACCAGAGAAACAAGCACACCATCAATATCAAGTGCCTGACCACCGTCAGTGATAGCCATACCATTGATTTCAGTAATGGTCAGGTTATCATTTTCAGGGTCGCTATCATTACCCAGTACATCAATAAGAGTTGCGCCCGTGGCACAGGTCTCTGCAACATCGTTCACTGGTGTAGGTGCTTCATTTGGAATGGCTTCAACACCAGCATCAACATCAGGTGTGTTATTACCCGCGGTAACAGATACCACTGCAGTCATACCATTAGCAGGATCAACATCCGAACCGTCTGCTGTACCTGTAGTCTGACCGATGAACTGTTTACCTTCAGCACTGCTGTCTTCAAACATGACTTTGTAATTACCAGCCGCTAAGTTACCAAAGCTGTAGTTACCATTGCTGTCTGTTAATACAGAGGCAATTGGATTACCGTCGATATCAGTCGCCGGTGAACCGTCTGCATTCAATAATGTAACTGTTTTACCTGCAACATCTGCATCGCCTGCATTATCAACACCGTCACCGTTATCATCACAGAAGTAAGTCCCTGATAGTGAACCTGGATCGACCACATCTTCTTTAAGGCCTGCATCCACATCTGTCACATCGTTACCACCAGAGATTGTAATAACACCTGTTGTACCTGATGCATTAACATCTGAATCAATAGTGTCATCACTACCAACATCTTGTGCGGTAAATTTCTGACCTGCTGGCGCCATCACCTGAACAGTGTAATCACCATCTTCAAGATTCTCAAAGCTGTAGTTGCCATCTGCGTCCGTCATGGTTGTTGCTACAACCATGCCATTAGCATCAACCAAATTAACTACAACACCTTCTTTAGCTGGTTCAGGATCAGTAGTCGTTGTATCAACACCTTCTAGTTCAAACTTGTCGATACGAACAAACTCACGACCATCACGATCAGCCCAAAGTACTATTTCATCACCTTGATTTATTACGAGATCAGTTAAAACAAACTCAGAAAATGCACCATTATTCGATCCACGACCATTGTTGTCGTTATCTAAATCGATGCGTCCTACTTCAACTCCAGCAACTTTCACAATGATAAGGCTTTGCCCATCATTTTCATCCTGCGCAAATAGTTTCAGATTATAAGTACCGCTTTCGCCCTGGAAGTCGGTCCACAGATCGCCTTTATCTCCTTTTATTTTAACCAGCTCTCCATCAGAGGCCTGGTTGCCTGAAACAGTTTTGAAGTTCCAACTGTTCATGTCCTCCGCTTCGATAGTGTAATTATTGCCTGGTGTTACTACAGCTGAACCATCAATACCGTCACAATCTAAATCACAGAAAACACGACCAGAGATTGAACCGGAACCCGATCCCTTACCGGAACCTGATCCTTTACCAGAGCCAGAACCTTTTCCTGAACCTGAGCCTTTACCGGAACCTGATCCCTTACCAGAGCCAGAACCTTTACCTGAACCTGATCCATAACCATAACTCGAACCGCTGCTGCTTCCACCGCCATTCAAATAATCGCTGTAATGTAAATTGCTAAAGTTGAAACTCATGATCTCTCTCCATTATTTAATATTTAGTTTGATTTTATAATTTAACTAATTTGCTCTAGTTCGCCCTAAAGTTCTGTTCTAAAAAGTTCTGTTCTAAAATTTTTATACTATAAAAAATCTAAATGACATGTATGCAATAAACAGGCCACTTACTACATTTAACACTTATACTTATGATATACATAGATTATTTGATTACACGCGATTGAAGAAAGAATCTTGAATAGACTAAAGTTGTAAAAAATATTGACGGTAACGTAACTATTTTTTACAACTTTAAAAATATTAGGCTGCAAATATTGCTAAATACCACACAAAAAGCACTATACAGTTTCAGTGTTACAACTGTGTAAAGACAACCGACTATTTAGTAAAGATATTTTCCATCTATCCATGCATCTGCTATGTTACACATGTAATCAGATGGTATTGAAATAACACCATGCTATTATCACGCAATAAATCTCGCACCGTTTCAATAAAAACTCCAACAAAAGTTCCAAAAAAACGATGGTGTTCTTGCTACCAAACTTTATTACCAACATGCCCAAACATAATTATCAATGCGACCTTGTTTATGACGCTGAAATTGGTAAGAACAAATACCGTTTGCGTCTCATCCATCAACCCTTTTGTAATTCTGCTATTAATGACGCTGTTAATGACATTGAGCAGCAACAGTAATAGCACTGATCGTATCATTATCCCCGCCAATGCCGAGTGGCGATATCAGGTAGACAATAGCTCACCGGTAGCGCATTGGCACCAAACAAATTTTAACGATGCAAACTGGTCTCGTGGAAAAGCAGGGTTCGGTTATGGTGACGGTGATGATCGAACCCAGTTGAAATTCATGCGGGGGCGATTTGATTCGGTTCGGATTCGCCACAACTTCATGTTATTAGACGGCATTGGATCAGACGGTATTAAATCAAACAGTAATGAATCAGACCATATTAACTTTAACAACATTAAAAACCTCTTTCTTTATATCCGTTTTGATGATGCCTTTATTGCTTATTTAAATGGTCATGAGATCGCCAGATCCGGTGTCAGTGATGTCAATGGCGAACGCTTGGTTGAACTACATGAAGCAAAAAAATTCGAAAAATTTTTAATTACAAATGCCAGTCGCTTCCTGCTAAAAGGAATAAATGTACTCTCGATAGAGGGATTCAATCAGTCGCTAAAGAGCAGTGATTTTTCACTGCATCCTGTTCTAACAACCGAGGCCGTTAAACACCCAGGACTTCCCTTATCTCTGACCAATGAAGAGCGAGTAGCCGACCTGAATTATTTGCAACAACGCATGGAAGATCAATCATCCTATCTATCACTACAGAAGTTTGATCACCATCAGGCATTTAAACAGCTAAGGGATCACATTGATAAACAGTCGGGGTTGCAGTTTGCTCGCGACCTGCAAAAAATAATTGCGCAGATAGGGGATACTCATGCGGAAGTGAAACTTAATCTGGATGCGGAAAACGATCGATACTTACCGTTTATTATCGCCGATTCAACAGATGGATATATTGCTATACAGGCAGATCGCAGCAGTTTTCTTGAAGAGAAGCACCCTATCATCAAATCAATTGATGGAAAACCCATTGAGTACTGGCTGAAAATAGCGAGTAAATATGTTGCTCACGCCTCCCCTCAGTTGATTCGATATAGATCCCTACGCGTATTACGATCCATCGATCGAATTCGAACAGACGACGGTGTTGCAAGCACACCTTTTATTGATCTAACCCTGCAATCGTTTGATGGTAGCAGACAAATTGAACGCAGATATAAAACCAGTAAAAAACGCTTAAGCAGTGGCAAAGTTGTGTTGGGTGATTCTCAAATTCTGGCTGGAAATATTGCTTACTTAAGAATTCCATCCATGCGGGAATCCGGCGTTGATGATGTTTTGTCTGACATGGCAATGTTTCGAGACACGGATGGTTTAATCATTGATGTACGTGGCAACTACGGTGGCCGCTATGATATTTTGCATGCACTGTATGGCTACTTTATGGCAGAGAGTACACCACCTTATGTAACAAATATTTCAGCCTATCGCCTGTCTTCAACATTCGAGTACGAACATTTGCATTATCGTTCAACTTACAGACTGAAATTTCCCGGCTGGACAACCGCAGCAAAAAAGGCGATCAAAAATAGTATTGCAAATTTCAAACCAGAGTGGCAACTGCCCAAAGGAAAATTTAGTGCCTGGCATTTCACGCTGCTGGGGCGTTCCGGTGATGCACGTCAATACCATTATCAGAAACCCGTTACAGTATTACTGGATGCAGCATCATTCAGTGCGAGTGACGGTTTCCTCAGTGCATTTGCAGATTTACCAAACGTTAGCTTAATAGGTCAACCGAGTAGTGGCGGTAGTGGCGCTACCCGGAAATTTAGACTTCCTAATTCCGGCATTGAGATCGCGTTGTCTTCAATGGCATCGTTTCGCCCCAATGGAAAACTCTTTGAGGGCAATGGTATAGAAGCCGATATTCTGGTTAAACCGACACCGGGTGACTTTCTTGGTCGATCCGACAAGGTACTGGACGAGGCATTGAAATGGATCAGGCAAGTCAGATAAGTATCTTGAACAGCATCAACACCTGTTATTTATGGAGCACAGTAACGTCGGATTAAGTTTAAACAATGTTTATTTTTCAGCATTCTGTTTTAATTTGTGCTGTTGATAAACCAGATTACCAAGGCATCGAAGTGCTGTATTATTGTTGGGATCAACATCTAGAATTTGTTGAAAGCCAGTTTTAGCTTCATCAATTCTTCCAGAATTTTGATAACGAATGGCTTTTTTCAGTGCATCATCAAGGCTTCCAGGATCCAGTGTATCATTCAGATTTGTACCCGAACGTGTGCTGATAACAAGATACTGTATTTCCTGATCTGTCGCACCAAAGGAGTATTTAAAACCTTCATCTCCTCTTAAAAAATCATAATGTCTGAAACCATTTTCAATCGCCCAACGTATACTATAAGCGTGCAATATAAAACCGGGCGGAGGATTGTTGCATTGCTCGTCACGACCAGCAACGAAATAGAGTAGCTGTTTCTTCTGGCGGTCAACAAATATTCCAAGCACGCCTAATGGCTTATTATCCCTCCATAACACAGGCATGAATAGCGCATCACATTTAAAACCTAAGTCCAGAATGTCACGATACTTTCTGGCCAGCTGGGCGGTTTCTTCACCCTTAGTTTCTACCCATTTTTCTTTCCAGAAATCAATCAAAAAACCCGCATCGCGTTGATAGGTTTCTGTCGTAGAGTGCGTAATAGATAAGTCATCTGAATTTTCGAGTTTACGTAAATAGCGACGTGTTTTCTGTCGGGTATTAGCACTCAAACTTTGCGTTAAGTAAGTTTCAAAATCAGTCGGCAGATCGACGCGAGGACAAACCAGCAGATTGATACCATCGCTTTTGCCAATTCGCGTACGATAACGATAAGAAAATATTTCTTTATTAAATTGTTCAGTAAATAACTTAAGACGATGTTTAGAAATCAAAAGATTCTTCAGGTACAAGTCTCGCCAATGCATTTGTGTTAACTTTTTAGCCAGTAACGGAATTGCCTTAGCTTCATGATCTGAATGGCAAATAAGTCCCGCATAATCAGACCAGGTATATCGACCCGCTACGCTGATAACATTATAAAAAGTCTGCGAACGCTGGCTCATCTGCGTTTTCATTCTTAGCGGGAAAAAAGCGACATAATCATTAGTGCTTTCACCGAGTCTAAGCGCGAGAATAAACCAGCCTTTTTCACGTTGTAAAAAAACCTGTGATAACCAGTCCCATGATAAAAAGAATTGAGCCTCGGGATCCGCTGCGTAGACGGCATTCCAATTCAACTTCAACTTTTCAAATTCGGTGTATGTTTTGACAACATCAACCTGCATACAGTCTCCTACAATTAATTCTGCACTATCTTATGTAATTGTTCACTTTACTTTTCAAAATAATATAATGACCCAAGGCGAATGACCCAATGCCTCGTTATTTATAAGACTGGTTAATTGCATCCAGAAAATGGGAGAATCCTTTATCATTTTTTGATCCATCCAGACTCACATGATACTCAAATTCCACCGCAGGAAGTTTGTTTACGCTTTTTATTAATTCACGATTCGATCGGGACTCTGGTGGGATAAATCCAGTTTTTAACCATGGTACTGGAAAAGCTTCATCGCTTATCGACAGCAGGTTTTTCGAAAAAACAGCCATCGCTGCATCCGTTGTAAGTTGATTAGCTTCGGCCTCTATGTCGTCAAAATTCACTTTTGGAACAACTACTTTATCAATAACAGCGCTTCCTATAGACGTAGCATCAGGAAAAACCATCGGCAATTCACTGGGCAGAATTTGAAGTTTGCCTTTCTGCTTCAACCACGATTTTCGTTTTTTTGTAGCCAACTTTTCTATGCGTAAGCGCCTCGGCGGATATTGTAGACAATACGGTTTTTCTAATAATTCAGCGATTGACTTAAACTGTAATGCTGTACCCATACCGACAGCAACAGGCAAAGCATAAGAAAGCACTCTAAGGCCACTATCGCACGGTTTAGCAAATAAAAGTTCATTGGCAATATACTTTGCACCACTTTGCAACAATGCAAATATTAAAGTAGTCTTGCCTGCACCTGATTTTCCGACAATCATAAAATTGCCACTTGCCGTTGCCACCGCTCCTGCATGACAAAGAAACCAGTTCTCCGAATGCAAATACTGCGTAATAACAGCGCGGGCAGCACGAGATAACTCTAATGCCGGCCAGTGAGTACGGTTTGAATAGACAAGGGTAATTGTTCGTTCAGCTTCATTACAAAGCCAGAGGATTCCATCAATGGCGCAGACTAATATTCTGTATCCACTATCATTGTCATCCCAAAGATAAACCGGCCTGCTTTCATTTCCTTTAACAACTCGTACATGTTCAGAGTAACGCTCAATATCCTTTATTGCGGCAGACACGATGGCAGTAGCGTAAATGCAGTTTAGTCTAAACGGCTGGCCACTTTTCTCTGATTCAGCCATACGCACAAGTGGATACAAATAGTCCGCCACCCAATCAACCAGATCTTGTTCACTAGCGGATACAATCAGATCAAGATTTTCAACCCGCATTCGCCTGGAACAAGGCAGATTTGATATGTAATTCTCACAACTCTTAATCCAATCTTCCATATTTTTTTACCTCACAAATTTAACTCACTAACGCAACGGGAACATCAATATCAAAAAATATTTGATGAGATATTTAACTTAGAAATGCTTAACTTAGTAATATTTAACTTAGTGTTGCCCCAATGTCGTTAAACCATTTTGATAAAACCAGCGTTTCAGGATTCTCCGCCGCCCAACGTTCGCCACGTTTGCAAATTCGCGAGGCATTTTTCAGAGTGACGCCTGCCTTGTCTTTTTCCAGACACTTTTCATAACTCCACCAGTCGCCATCTTCCTTGTATTTGAAGATCAAACCCAGTCGTACCGTTAGGTGAAATACGCCGTAAGCAAAAAAGTATTTTCTTGCCTGCTCGACAGAAAGATCATCAGCATAAATCGGTAAATATTTATCCAGTAATTTCGCTTCCATGTCTGGCATATTTGGAATAAATTCATCCGCAAGCAACCAGACCATGTCATCCAGTCTGTTTCTTGTACCGCTGTGTTCCCAGTCTATCCAGTACACTTCTTCATCTTCTCTTGCGATAGCATTTCCCGGGCGCGCATCCCATTTTATAAAACGCGGTTTTCTACAGGCCAGCAATGATTCTAATTTCTCTAACTCAGGCTCAGGTGCTTCAATTTCAAAAAACTGCCCTAATACAGCAGGCCTGTCTAACAGGCCAATTAACCATTCAGGAGCATCACCGAGTTTAGGAAATTTTTCATCCAGGCCATTTTCAGACCCCGCTAGTTGAATTTTTGCGAGACTACTTAAAGCATTATCCAGATAACGAAAGACTGTTTTGTCACCGCGTTTATGAATAGCCTGAGTTAACCGAACACCGGGAATTTCTTCCTGTATCAGTAATTTTTGACCATCACTGCCAAGTAGCTTTGGTACGTTCGCTCCTGCTCTGAAAGCTATTTGTAGTACATCCCGTTCTATATCCGCCCTGCTTTTCCTCGCACGCGATGATGCATAAACGGGTTTACCTTTTTTCAGCAATAACTTGACTGACTCTCGCGAATCCCCGCCAGGATATTTCATGCTAGCCACACGAACACCAATAAGTCGCTCGCATTGTGTTGCCAGCTCCTGATCGAATTTTGGTTTTTTATTTTTACGCGCTTGTTTTGCAGATTTCTTTGTAGACTTTTTCGCAGACGTTTTTGATGTTGATCGGCTTGCCATACTCTATCCTTTTACTATTTATCAGTATCAATCATCTCTAAATATTCGATTAAAACTTTTGGTATTGGGTTTGAAG
The DNA here is from genome assembly GCA_964500555.1 of uncultured Thiotrichaceae bacterium. Lineage (GTDB taxonomy): Bacteria > Pseudomonadota > Gammaproteobacteria > SZUA-229 > SZUA-229. The sequence continues at coordinate 64,170 of CAZCOZ010000001.1, forward strand.
AAATAATTTGTGTTGTTCGACCACCTGTAATTATCATCACAACTGATGGATTCTGCACGAAAGAAATAAGTCACATATTTACACTTAATACCTGTGAAATATATCAATAATTAACCGTGAAACAACTAAATGAAGAACCATC
>CAZCOZ010000001.1:64411-66661 GCA_964500555.1 uncultured Thiotrichaceae bacterium
AGTATGAGTATTATCAATAATAACCGGCGCGGATTTAGCGCTGAGAATTTTTTGTAACACGATATTGCCGTTGCTATCTTTTACAGTCAGGTGCTGACGATGACCACGTGAAAGTTTTTCCAGAATGGGTAGTGTAAAACTGTGTTGGGCACTCGACTGATAAGGGTAAAAGATATCAAGCCGGATGGATTCACTGGTCGCTGGGTAAATCGAAATTGGGTAAATCGAAATTTTGTTGGCTGGAACAGGTATTTCATTCGCACGTAAAGTAAACCCCTGACGGATTAATTGCGTCAATCGCGTGTTAACCAACTCAAGCTCGGTTTGACTAATCACACCGTCCTGATTGCTATCGGTCGCCAGCAGATATTCAATATCTTTTTGCGCAAAGGAAATCTGCACATTTATAATGTCATCCTGAACTTGAAGCGTCGCAAAACTCAAACCAGGGTCATGCGCATAAACAGTTTTGCAAAAGCACATCAGTGACAGGATAAAAAAAACAAATGGAATCAAAGTTTGAGGCAGAATATTTTGTTCTCGCCACCTTTTTACGGAAGAAGAAATCATATATTGCGTTCCCATTATTTTCATCAATGATAAAAATAAACGGGAGTGGTTGTTTACCACTCCCGCTTTATCACAGAGTAGTAATAACCAAATTAATGATGACCATGATTACGACCGTTTAAAGGTGTCGCAGCATAAGGCATGACTTTGTTATAGGTAATATCGTTAGCGAGAACAGCATCGACATCAACACTACCGTCACAGGCAATCATCAAATTCGCCGTATCACGTAGATCACTAAGTGCCGCACAAACTGCGATATCCAGTACATCGTCACCAAACCGTCGACCATTTGGCCAGCCGCCGGGAACGACTCCATTACCTAAACCATCCTGCACCGTACTGGTAAGCACGTCACCACCGAACACACTCAGGCGATGGAAGTTAGGGTCGTCCACGTTTCCTGTTAAGGCTGCTGGTCCCGTTGATAAATCCACTTTAATCAAATCTGGAATAAAAATACCAGCGAGATCGGTACGGTCTGCGGTTAATGCAGCGGTACCGTGAATGGCATTTAACAAAACCGCTAACTCGGGTTCTGTTGCATACCTTTCAAACAGGGCTCGGTCTTTGGCAGGTGAAGTACGACTGTAACGATCTTTGTCGGCAATGGCGACAAAGCCTTCGTTAAATAACGGATTACCCTGACGTCCAACCTGCACCCATCTACCGACATTTTTGTCGCGGTTGCCTTTCAGTATACGAACTTTTTTGCGACTGGTAGTAGCATAAACACCTACCACCTGATCGCTACCACCCAGTTCATGCAATGGAATTTGCAACACAATAGTATGTACGTTAAATCCCCCCTGACTATCGAATGGTTTGTTTGGGCTATCCAGTCCTAACACCGGACTTTTCAATTGCAACAGATCGAAAACACCTTGAATATCAGCATAAAACCCGTCATCACGTTGGCCGGCAAATACTCGGTAACCGTGTTTTAAGTCATAAACGGTTTGTTGTGTATAGTCATCCAGATCCGCTGCGCTGTCTACACCCGGGCGAGCAGCATTATTACCATCGTTGTCGATGTTGTACTTAGGTGTCGCAATGCCCTGATTGTTTGGTGGTACCAACAATTTCTGACCCCAGCCATTAAGTCGCCATTTTTTACGCCACTTATGATTGACCTTTGTTACTTTATAGGACTGTGTCAGATTCTGATTGGCATCATCCACGCTATCAATGACACCAAGATAGGATTGTAAAATCGTATTCCTGTTTTTGAACTGAGTATCAAACTTGAACCGATAACTCAGCGTCGCCCGGCCTTTTTTCAAATCCTTGCCAGTGGCAATATGAATCTGATAAAGCACGTCATCATCAAAGTTGTATTTGTTCGGACCAATGCCTGGCTCTTCAAACGGATACACAGACAGCGCAGTGGTAAGGTACTGCACACCATCACGTTCGCTAACAAAAGCATAAACATCAGTGGTATTGGCGGCATCATCCAGAGTGATCAGCGGTGCATCCATATGACTGGATGCAAACACTGAGCCACTGGATAACACCAGAGCAACAGCTGTGGTTACAGCCGTCAGTGGTTTACGGATAGTTTTCATCATTTTCTCCTAAGGTTAATTTTCCTGGTTTCTCATCATCGGAAACCAGGGCGAGGGTTTGCGACTGACTTGCCACAAATTTTTTATTCACAACATGTTTATTTACGGCATG
>CAZCOZ010000001.1:66761-68115 GCA_964500555.1 uncultured Thiotrichaceae bacterium
GCATGCTTATTTACAACATCCTTATTTACGTCATGCTTATTTACAGCATCCTTATGTACAGCATGCTTATCAAAATGTTTATTAAGAAGTGTGCGTTCCGATGGCAGTAACATCTGTTCAATCGCTTTGGCTTTTTTGAACCAGTGTAAAGCTTGCGCGGTTTCACCTGCTGCCTGAGTAATGATCGCTGCATGAAAAAACAATCGTGCATCTTGCGTGCCTTCTCTGGTTGCGTATTGAATGTGTTTCAATGCTTCTGCTGATCGCTGTGCTGCATGCGCTGTCCACGCCATGGCATCATGACTAAACACATTCTGTCGTTCTGTAAAATCTTGTTTCGCCAAACGCGTTGCCAATGCAAGTTGCTGCCCGGTTGATGCCAGATACAATGCATAGGTTCTAGGGTCTTCAACTACAGCGGTTCGTTTTAAACGCGACTCAATCTGTTGTGCACGTTCCTGTTGTTGATTCGCATTTAACGCCTCGATCAGCAACCACTGGTATTGCGGCAATGGATTAATCTCCGCCGCCTTTGTCAGTATCTCCACCGCTTCCGCTGTTTTATTTTGTATTAACGACAGTCTGCCTTGTGCCAACAGTGCAGGCGCGTAATTCGGCTGCACGGTAAGTGCATGACGAATAATTTGCGAAGCACTATCAACATCACCCGCCTGTAATAAATATAAACTAAGACGCACTTCAGCCCAGGCCGTGGCTTCACTGGTACGTGAACCCATCGCTGTTACCGTCTTTTGCATCATGTCGATAGCACCCATCAGGTCACCCTTCAACCAACGCAAGTGTGCCGCCCGACTATAAACCTGCGGGCCGGGACGTTGATCCATCATTGCCTGATAGGCATCGGCCGCTGCATCCAGCTGACCCTGCTCTATTAGCACATCGCCAAGTAAACCGTATTCAAACCATAACCCGCGTTGTGAAATAAGTTGTCGCGCAATATCCTCAGCTTCACCAAAGCGATGCAGGTTATGCAACACATGCCCCTGTAACAATAAAGCTGCGTGACTATTAGAATCTTTTTTTTCAATACACTCCGCCGTTTGTTGTGCCAGCTTGTAAAAACCTGGGTCAAACTCGGCGCGTGCTTTTTCTATGTAAGCCCAACCCAACTTTTCAAGATTAGGTAGCAGTTGTCTATTGCGTAAAATCGCCTGCTGATAACGAGTGATGTTGTTGTCCTGCTCAGTAGACGTCAGCGGCGTCAAAACAATACTGCAAGCATTCAGTTCCGTTGCACCAGCATATTGATTTGAATTATTTTCTACTGACTTGCTCGCCTGTTCAGTGTTATTGCATGCAGCAAGCAGTATGGGTATAAATATAAATACAAATA
>CAZCOZ010000001.1:68215-72983 GCA_964500555.1 uncultured Thiotrichaceae bacterium
AAATACAAATAGAAGAGCTGTTTTCTTCATAAGCTTGTTCCTGTTTTTTTCATTTGTATTGGTAATACGTATAGAGATAGCTATCTGGATTCAATTTTTTAATCTTTGAAAATAACTAATGAGTGGACTTACAAACAAAAAAATTTTTGCCGCGAAGGACGCAAAAAAAAACGGCGCCAATGGCACCGTTTTCAACAATAAATATTTATTTAATTACAGACGTATCGGTTGTTCTAACCCTGTCTGTATATACAGTAGTGCACCTTGTACTGAATAAGCTTCATCGTGTCGACTTCCTTTGAGTGCTAAATGATAATCGCCAGCATTAAGATGTAAATCACCAAAACTGACATCACCCTCCAAAACAAAACAATGCTCATCAGTCGTATGGATATGCGGCGCATCTTTTGCACCTGCATCAATTTTTAGCAAGTAAGTTTCGATACCGCTTTGTTCATCAACATGTAGTACTTTTTTTCTGATCTTGTCGCTAAGTTCTTCCCAGTCACCTGTATCCGCCCTGATCGTTAACAAGTCATGGCGGCTATCGGATTCCTGCTCATCAACCTGTGCCATTATTTTTGAGCGTAGTGATTGCATGCGCAGCGAACCTGTATCCACATCTTTGAGAACAGCTGGGTCGCTACTCAGCAGTAGCATCAACTCTTCTTCTGTTAATACATCACTGCCCGTTTTCATAGGAGTATCATTTTCACTCATAAGATTCTCCTCCTGATTTTTCCTGTATTTTCATTATTTCCTGTAGCTTAATAATCGCTCGACGTATCTGTGTTTTAACAGTGCCTAACGGTATGTCGGTATAACGCGAAATTTCATTATGTGTCAGATTTTTAAAATACGCCAATGACAGTAACTGACGTTGCTGTGGTTTTAACTGCACGATCGCATTATGTAAAACACCACCCTGTTGAATGGCATCGACAATATCCTGTGGGTTTTCATCGGTAAAGGGTTCTGCTATTGCGTCAATACCAATCGACTCTTTGGCCTGCTGGTTTTTACGCTGCCTTAGTGCATCCAGTGCGCGACTACGGCATATCATCATCAACCATGTTAATGCACCACTGCGTTGTTCATCGTAACTCGCCGCCGTATTCCATACCTGCATATAGACATCACTAACCACTTCTTCTGCGATATCTTTTCTATTTGTTATTCTCAATGCCTGACTAAAACATAACTTGATAGTGCTATCGTAGAACTGCTCAAATGCAGGTTTATCTTTTTCGGAAATTTTAATGAGCAAACCACGTAACCGAATATTCAACTGTATCGATTCTGATTGAACCGATTGTGTTTTATGATTGTCAGCAGCGAGTGGCATAAGTGAAACTATAGCGCAAACTTCTTTTACAGAAAACCGTGAAATAGCCATCGCAGAGTATCTTTTTCGCGGTTTTAAAAGTAATTCGGGCATAGTCAGCAACCAGATCAATCATTGATTTAATTTTATCTCACCTGTATTTTTAGTAAAAACAATCACATGCGAAAAGACATTTATATTATCTATACCTACATATACGCATTAGAGTGCGATATGGATTCAGATAAACAAAGTTCCTTTAAGACTTTTATGATTGATCATATTAAATTACATGACTAAGCTTTTGAAGTTTCCAGGGAGAGTAAAGACTATTATCATACTGAAAAATTAAGTTTTTACTCCTACCCCAAACAGACCTAAGATATATTCACATATTTGTTCTATAAGATATACTGTGAGTAAAGAGTCAAAACAAAACCACCTTTGAATATGAGATGTATAATTTTAAAGATAACCTAATCAGAATTGTTGAGTCAGGTTATCTGCATGAAGATAACACTGAAACTCGTCAGAAAAAAGCGGCTCTGACACTTGTGCCCCTGATTATTGGGCCAGCCGCGTTCATTTGGGGCTTAATATATTTTTACCTGGGCCATCCTCTTGCGGGCTCAATACCAATGTCATATTCAGTTATCTCGATACTGACACTGGTCTACTACTTCAAAAACAAGAAAACGGCGTTTTTAGAAAAAAGTCAGTTACTTTTGGTATTGTTACTGCCGTTTTTTTTAATGTGGTCGCTAGGCGGATTTTTTCATGGCAGTACTGCCATGATATGGGCACTATTTACGCCCATTGCCGCATCCATATTTATGGATAAGAAAAATGCTCTTATATGGTTTATTGCCTACTTTGTGTTATTGCTTATTTCAGCTGGCCTTCAAAATTTTTTATCCGCAAATATAACGCCCATTTCCGAAACCGCAAAGATTATCTTTTTTATACTCAACCTTGGCGCTGGTTCAGCAGGACTCTACCTTCTAGTTAGTTATACCAGCAACCAGGAAAAATTGGCTATTACAAGAATCAATCGGAAGCAACAAGAACTTGAGAGAAAAAGTGAAAAATTACGTGTCACCAATGTCCACTTAGCTGAAGCCAGAGTTAACGCTGATGCGGCGAATATAGCTAAAAGTAATTTTTTAGCTAACATGAGTCATGAAATCCGCACACCCATGCATGGCATCATGGGCATGACAGAGCTGGCTCTGCAAACGGAGCTAAATGACAAGCAGAAAAGCTATCTCAATAAGGTGCATGACTCTGCTGAAAACCTGCTTCGCATCCTCAACGATATCCTCGACTTTTCCAAAATTGAGGCAAATAAACTGGAATTGGAAGCTGTTGATTTTCAGCTCGAGACCCTCATCGATCACATGATTGCCACAATCAAATTAAAGGCTGAAGAAAAAGACATCCAGTTATCAGTACATATCAACCAGGACGTCCCCAAACACCTTAATGGTGATCCATTACGCCTGAGTCAGGTATTGATTAACCTGGGTGACAATGCGGTAAAATTCAGTGGCCGAGGTGACACGATATTATTTAAAGTTACCTTACTGGAAGAAACCGAGCTTGATGTACACTTGCAGTTTAATATTCGGGACACTGGTGTTGGCATCACTTCAGAACAGCAGGAAAAATTGTTTCAGCCATTTAATCAAGCTGACAATTCAACCACACGTGAATATGGCGGCACTGGTCTTGGGCTGGTCATCTCTAAAAACATTGTTCAGATAATGGATGGTGAGATCTGGGTAGAAAGTGAACCCGATGTCGGTAGCACCTTTACCTTCACCGCCCATCTAAAAAAACAACAGAGCATTCTCCCACAAGTCGCTTCATTAGATGCTCAAAACAATAGTACGCGCAGTGAAAATACGGCTCGATTACATGGAGCAAAAATTTTGCTGGTTGACGATAACGACTTAAATCTTGAATACATTCATGAATTGCTTGAAATAATAGATGTTACTGTTGAAACGGCATTTAATGGGCAGGAAGCCTTGAACATGCTAGCTAAACAGGATTTTGATGGCGTATTAATGGATTGCCAGATGCCTGTTATGGACGGTTACGAAGCAACTCGCCAAATACGTAAACAGAAAAAGTTTAAAAATATGCCTGTAATTGCCATGACTGCAAATGCGATGAAAGGCGATAGAGAGAAAGTATTAGCGGCGGGTATGAATGACTATATTTCAAAACCATTCAAGATTGATGACATGTATACTACCGTGGCTAAGTGGATAAAACCTGGGAAACACGGGTAGTCTGGTAGCGTCGACCTGTTGAAATCACGGCCATAATTTGAAGGCAGTTCATAAATAATTAAAATAACTGGGTCAGAGCAAAAAACTATTTAAGTTTCTTGCTCTGACCCAATTATTTTCCATTTCTTATTTCTTACTTCTTATTTAATACCTATGATTTCTGATGCACCATATCTATTGCGATTTTTCATAAAAAACGAAAAAATCCCCATTGTCCTTGTGAAAAGATACGATGTGGAATTAGCGCTCAGTGAAGCTGGTCGTACAAATATATTTTTCATGAAATTCGAAATTAGCTTAACTGCAGAGTAATCATGAAAGAGAATACCCATATTCATTAATTCAAATTCATTTTCACTGGTTTCAATCTTCTTGAAATCACTTTCCTGCATAAATCCCTGCAGCTCCGTCGTAGTATTCATTATCATATTACAACCGCAAACATCATAAGTTTTCTTTTTAAAAGTCTCGCACAAGGCTGTTGTTTTTTCACCTTTGAAAACAAAAGGTGCATCAATAAACATGCCACCGTCCGCAAGCATCTCGTGCACGGTTTTATAGTAAGACTTTGTATTTGGCATAAACATGCTAACAGATACAGAAATAATACCGACAACGTTTAAATCAGGATTCTCTTTGCTGAACTGCTCCAGACTGCCCAGGTAAAATTCCATATTCGACTGGTCTGAATAATTCGCTCGTGCTTTACCAATAGCATCCGGGTTCACATCAACTCCGATAATAGACACACCCTCTGGCAACAAACGCGAAAGTTGATGTGTACCATGTGCGCTACCACAGCCAATATCGACTACCACACCTTTCTTCCCAACTGCATGATTTGCCAGCTTTTCGTGCAGCATATTGATGGTTGTTAGCGAATGCGGATGCAGCCCATCTATCCCCATAACATGCTCTAAAATTTCATATGTATTAACTAACTCACAAGTACCCGTATAAGCAACTGCTTCCATAATATTCCCCTTAGTTATATTTATTGTAACCTCTCTAAAAACAGGATGAACCATTCACTCTGCTGAAGCACTCAGAATTTGAATATTTCAGAAAGACTAAAAGAATATTATTGTTATTATTATATAAAGCCTTGTAGCTCTATTAAGAGACTGGTTTTTTACTGCCGATCTTT
>CAZCOZ010000001.1:73083-79219 GCA_964500555.1 uncultured Thiotrichaceae bacterium
AATAGTTAGGCTTCATTTCTATTGTGTTTCTTAATACCAACTTTAAGTTTCATACTATCAGAGCTTCTTTCATTTTTATTTAATATTGACAACACTTTACAATTAACCGTAATTCTATATTGAATGCCTGACTTGTAATCGTCAGATAAATTTGCCCAGTACGTTTTATACGTTGTCAAATCTTTTAGGTAAATTACAACCTGACCTAAAAAAATTAAATGAAACCAATGAAGTATTAAGTATTTCTTTGAATGAAGCAGCGATAACTGAACGACAACATCCGTTGGGAAGGTACAGAAAACATGCTTCCACCTATTGCGAAAAAACGATACGGAAAATTTCAGAAAAATGTTGGTAGCTCTGGAGTTAAAACTTTCGCAGACATGGTGAAAAGTCTACGACATTTGAGCGCAGGTCATCTTGTCCGTTATGCATTCAATCGGGCAAAGACAAGTAACAACCAATAATAAACTTATGGCGTACAATAAAACAAAAAGTAGTAGCAATTAATTAGTCACTTATTTTTCTTTACTTTTATTTAACCGGACACTAGTGACGCAAGAGCGTGGGAACGAGGTGTTTGATTACTACTTTATCGCAGGCAATAAAAAAAGCAGATACTCTTAGAGCATCTGCTTTTGGTATAAACGTTGTGAGTAAACTAACTATTGATTACTCATAGATGGTGACCCACAGAGTTCACTTTTCTAACTAATATTCTCTGCCTTACTCCTGAAACAACAGCTCTTCAGTGAAACCCTGGTTTTCAAGAATTTTACGAAGCTGCTTCAGTGCATCCATCTGAATTTGACGAACACGCTCACGGGTTACGCCTAACTCTTTACCGACTTCTTCCAAAGTCGTACGTTCATGATTATGCAAACCAAAACGACGCACTAGTACTTCACGCTGTTTTTCATCTAACTGATCTAACCAGACACCCAGATTTGCCATAACGTCTTCGTTCTGCAGCATTTCGGGTGGCGCGGGCATACGTTCGTCGGCAACGATTTCCAGTAGCGGACGATCATTCTCTTTACCAACAGGTACATCGACTGACGTTACACGGTCACGAAGACCCAGCATTTTCTCAACGCCGGCAACGGGTTTATTGAGCATTTTTGCAATGTCGTCTGCTGTCGGTTCGGTATCCATGGTTTGCTCGAGTTCACGAGCAGCACGCAGATACACATTTAATTCTTTTATTACATGAATCGGTAAACGAATGGTACGGGTTTGATTCATCAATGCGCGTTCGATGGTTTGACGAATCCACCATGTGGCATAAGTTGAAAAACGGAAGCCTTTCTCTGGGTCGAATTTTTCAACGGCGCGGATTAAACCCAAGTTGCCTTCCTCGATCAGATCAAGCAAAGCCAAACCACGGTTCATATAACGACGGGAAATTTTTACCACCAGGCGAAGATTGCATTCGATCATCTTCTTGCGTGAATCCATGCAGCCTTTTAAAGACTTGCGAGAATAGAATACTTCTTCCTCAGCGGTAAGCAGAGGTGAACCTTCTATCTCACGCAAATATAAACGCGTTGCATCAAGTTCTTTACGCGTAACTTTGGCATCAGGATCGACATCTTTTTTAGCGCTTGCTTTGACCTTTGCCGCAGCCGATTTTTCTTCTTTTTCTACTTGATCATCATCTTCATGATCAACTTCATCGTAGTCATCATCGCCTTGCATCATTAGGACACCAGTCTCTAATTCTTCTTTATTTTCAGCAGTTGCTTCTATCATGATTGTACCCCAACCCAAAATGTGTTTTATAGTTATTTTTTTGTACGCATTTAGTATGTAAGCTAGAGCAATCATACCCCTTAAATTCCATGCACTTACAAGATTCTTCTAACGTCAGCCCTTACGTTGGAAAACTTTATATCACCTAAAGTATATGCGAAGCAAGTATTTATTTCACAAAACTAGAATTTAATTTATGTATATCCGCTAAACCACAGTATCTTGTGGTTTCTTACCACAATACATACTAGACCTACTTATCGGCTCTGCGAAGATATTCTGTAACAAAGATTGGTTTTTGGTGATTATTTAGACAAATTGCGCAAGCTCTGCATGGGAGTGTGGCAAGGAAAAATCAAATCAGCTTTTTTCACTGTCATCCCTGAGTGCTTCTATCAGGGATCCAGCACTACCAGTAACTTATAAAGCCATAGGTTCCCGATAAAAGCATTCGGGAATGACAAACTTCTTTTACCATATACCAGTGATATTCTGCAGGGAGCTGAACACTGGATAAACTGAATCTGGCTGAGTCGTTGCCGTAAGGCTAACGAATATATTTCAATGGATCGACTGACTTACCGTTTTTTCTAATCTCGAAATGTAATCGAGGACTGAGTTTATCTTTGCGGCCCATTTCTGCAATTTTTTGCCCTGCTTTTACCTGCGTTCCTTCTTTAACCAATAACTTACGGTTATAAGCGTAAGCACTTAGGTAAGTTTTATTGTGTTTAATAATGATGAGGTTACCGTAACTAATTAAACCATTACCGCTATAAACCACTTTGCCATCAGCGGCGGCAACGATGCGATTCCCCAGTTTACCTGCGATAGCGATTCCTTTCGAGCCATTGCGTTTTCGACTAAATTTTTTGATGACTTTGCCTTTCGCTGGACTGACCCAACGAACGCTTTGTGGCCAGCTCATGCCCGATGATTTTTTTATAACAGGGGCTTTGCTCGACGATTTAATCTTACTGCGCTTTGTCGAAGACGTTGCCAAGGGTTTTAGATAGATCGTCTGCCCTGGCTGGATGGTATAAGGTTTTTTTAATTGATTGAGCTGCACTAAACGCGCAACACTGACATTGCTGCGCTTTGATATAGCGTACAAAGAATCGCCTCTTCGCGCTTTAATCCATTTTGCATTGCTAACACTTTGCTTATTGCTGTTAACCTCTGTCTTTGGTGCAGGCAAATAAACCGGTTTACTTAAAGGCTCACCTACAATGATAGCGGATGATGTTGCTGTTACTTCTTCGGATTTTCTTCGCTTTTCAGCATAACGAGCAGCATCGAAATTAGCTGGTTTTCGTGTATGTAAACGTTGCCCCGCTTTGATCAAATTCGATGGTGCAACATTATTCCAGGCCCCTAGCTGCTCAGGGTCGATCTCATAACGCCAGGCAATTGAATACAGCGTATCACCAGACTTAACCGTGTAATCATCAGGGTTCCATTTAGCTATTCGATGAGATAGCTGATTAGAACAGGCAGAAAGCATGACTATACCGAGCGCAACACATAGAAAAGTGATAACTGTCGATAAAGCCGCTGTAGAAAAAAAACGTCGAGAAAACAACATTCAGTTAATTAAAAACCATAAGTGAGAATAGTTAGTGAGAATAAGCCAGAACGAGTAAAATTAAGACCAGGGAAGCTCTGAAGCTTCCCTAGTGAAAATAAATCAACAAAGCTACGACTGCGACAGTAAACCAGCCCAACCATTCAATATATTTTTTAACCAGAGGCTCCAGTTTTGGTCCTGCCCATGCCATTAATAACGCGACTAAAAAGAAATGTGCTGAACGACCAACAATTGCCGCCAGTACAAAAGGCAGTAGCGCCATCGACAATGCGCCAGCTGATAAGGTAAATAACTTAAAGGGGATAGGCGAAAAACCGGCAATGACCACTGCCCAAAACCCCCATTCTGCAAACCATTCTTGCGCGGTCAGATATTTATCCCAGTAACCCACGTCGTGTAAAATAGGTTCAATCGCGCCAATCGCAAAATAACCAAGGTAATATCCGAAGACACCACCAAGCACCGACGTCACCGTGGCAATAGTTGCAATGCGCACTGCCCGATCGGGTCGAGCGACGGCCATTGGTGCAACCATTAATGCTGTTGGGATAGGAAAAAAAATGGATTCAAATATACTCACGCCAACCAAATAACGTTCGGCATGGGGGTGTGCTGCCCATTGCATGACTTTATTATAAATACCAGAAAACAACATTAGCGTACCGCTCCATCAAGTAAAGGGACAAATTTAGCAATTTCCAGACTGGTTTCTTCAACACCATCGAAACTGCGAGTAAACAGTTTTAACTGTTGCTCGCTACCAACAGAACCAACGGGAATCACCATGCGTCCACCAACTGAAAGTTGTTCTAACAAACCGGGCGGCACAACTTCGGGTGCAGCCGTAACCATAATCGCAGTATAAGGTGCATTTGGCGCCCAGCCCCATGAACCATCACTGTGTTTGGAAAAAACATTCATTAAACCCAACTTGCGATGCGCGTCACGGGCTTTTTGCAGTAATGCACTAATGCGTTCGACGGTGTAAACCTTTGGCACCAGACGAGATAAAATCGCGGATTGATAACCCGAGCCTGTCCCCACTTCTAACACCACATCGGGTACGCCCGCTTCGAGTAAAACTTCAGACATACGCGCAACGGTATAGGGTTGTGAAATGGTTTGCCCGTGACCAATCGGTAAAGCAGTATCTTCGTAAGCACGATGCGCCATCGCTTCATCGACAAAAATATGACGTGGCGTGGTGCGCATCACTTCCAGCACACGTTCGTTTTTAATGCCTTTTTCGCGCAGGCGTTCGACCAGACGATCCCGCGTACGCTGCGACGTCATCCCTATACCTTGAATATCATTACTTTTCATCGCTACTATTATCGTCACTATTATAGTTACTGCTAACTATTTATCCTGTTTTGACAACCAGTCACTTAATTCGCCAAGGCTATCATATCGTGTTAAATCAATCTGCAGCGGTGTGATAGAAACATAATTCTCCTCGACAGCGTGAAAATCAGTACCCTCACCCGCATCTTGCGCTGCACCCGGTGGCCCTACCCAATACATCGGATCACCACGCGGGTCGTCCTGAATAATGACACCCTCTGATTTATGGCGATTACCTAATCGTGTTGCCTTAAAGCCTTTAATTTTAGACCAGGGGATATCTGGTACATTGACGTTTAAAATTGTGTTTGTAGCGAACGATGCCTTACTAATATTTTTCAAAAGCTGAACAACGGCTTTGGCGGCTGTTTCAAAATACTGCGGTGTGAAAGAATTAAGCGATACCGCAATGGCAGGTAAACCCAGATGCCGCCCTTCCATCGCCGCCGCCACCGTTCCTGAATACAATACATCATCGCCCATATTCGCCCCCGCATTAATGCCGGAAACGACCATATCGGGTTCCGATTTCAGCACACCGGTAATCGCTAAATGCACAGTATCAGTTGGTGTACCATCAACATAATATGAATTTTCCGCAACCTGGCAAACGCGTAAGCCGCGCTCAAGCGTTAAAGAATTACTGGCACCGCTGCAATTACGCTCAGGCGCAACGATAGAAATTTGATGGTCTACTGCCAATGCTTCAGCGAGCGCAATAATGCCCGGCGCACGATAGCCATCATCATTAGAAACCAGGATATGCATAAGTTACAGGCACGAGTTACAAGCTTGAAAAATCACGATACAATATACAATACATTAGACCCGTACTATACCGCATCAGAGCCACATTGATGAGTGATGATTCAACAAAAAATGACGAAGAATCATTATTTCGTAGCGAAATGGGTGATGTCGCGCCGTTAAAATCAGATAATAAAGTTAAGCTAAAGAAAAAAACTCAGGTAACACCCACTCACGCTACCGAAAATGCCGAAACGCATATCATCAATGATATATTTTCCGATATCTTCTCAGAAGAAGAAACACTGGATTGTCCTGATATATTAAGTTTCTCTCGTAGCGGTTTGCAACACAACATCCTGAAAAAACTTCGCCAGGGTAAAAATCCAATTGAACACAGCCTGGATTTACACGGCTTAACGATAAATCAGGCGCGAGAAGAACTAATAACATTTCTCAGCGAATGCGAAACAGCAAACATCCGCCACGTAATAATCGTACACGGAAAAGGTTATGGCTCGAAAGGAAGACCTGTTATCAAACCAATGATTAATCGTTGGCTACCCCAGGTTGAAAATGTACTGGCATTTCATACTGCACTACCGAAAGATGGTGGCAGTGGTGCGGTTTATGTTTTATTGAAAAAAACAAAAAGCTAAGCAACGCTCTCATTCCCATGCTTTATTCAATCGGCTCAACCATTGG
>CAZCOZ010000002.1:0-26214 GCA_964500555.1 uncultured Thiotrichaceae bacterium
GCGTCGTTAGCTATAGTGTTATTGATGATGCGAGCTGGTTAACGTTGGTGCCTGGCACGGGTGTGACTCCTGATACGATAGACGTTCAAGTAGATGCGACGGGTCTGGCAGAAGGCAGTTACACGGCAACGATTACGGCATCTGCTGCGGGGTATGTTGACGCGCTGGTCACGGTGACGTTGGTTGTTAGCCAGCCCATTTTGCTGGTTGATGTTGGCGTGTTGAGTTTTGCTACGGGCATCAATGGCAGCGCAAGTCAGATAATTAACCTGTCTACTAATGATGGCGCAGCAATTAGCTATACAGTAAACGATGATGCGAGTTGGCTAACGTTGGTGCCTGGTAGCGGTATTACTGCCGATGCGATCGATGTGCTTATTGATGCCACGGGTCTGGTGACAGGTAGTTACTCGGCAACGATCACGGCATCTGCTGCAGGGTATATTGATGCGCTGGTTACGGTAACGCTGGTTGTTAAAAGCACTGATTTTGCCGACAGTTTTGACAGTGATGCAGGTGGATTTAGTTACGCTGATGATGTGCTGTTTAGCACGAGTGAGCCCAATTATGTTTCAGGTACCTATGATGCGACAGGCGGTTTTAGCGGGGGTGGATTACGGATCAATCTGGGCGGAGTGGATAATGCGACGATCGTAGGAATGTCGGGTGGCTGGTCTACAACCTTTACTAAAAGTGTCGCCGGTAGTGCTCTGGTAACGTTGCGCTACAAACTGGAAGTATCCAGTCCTTATGAAGCCGATGAATGTGTTCAGGTGGTTGTTCTTCTTGACGGTGTGCAATATGACACAGGTAGCGGTAACGGTTATTTACAGCAGATATGCGGTGATGATGCGGTACTGAACTCGGGTTGGCAAACGGTGAATATTACGGTGCCGTTTCTGTCAGCGGGTACGCATAGCTTGACGTTAGCGGGTTACAACAACAAGAAGACGCGTAATAATGAGTCGGCGATGCTTTACTTTGATGATATTGAAGTTGCTGCGGGACCATGAGCTGGAATAATATACACTTCGTATTTATTCTATCGCAGAGTCTGACAATATATTGATTGTATGTGGGGTTGTGTGAATTTTCCGACTGCAATTGCCCAATCAGATGCGTAGGGCGGATGTCAGTTGGCTTGAGTTTAGTTTATCAAGAGTGATCTCTTTTTAAATATTATCTGGGCGGGGTTCCTGTGCTCATTTTCTTATCAGGTTTGATAGCTCAAGTTGCTTGCGTTTGTCATCCCAGTCGAAAAGACTGACTATTTCATTTGAAAGCTTCTCTACCCTGTTTTTGTTGTCGCCTATGCTGGTACGACGGTATACTAAATCATCAATATGCAATACAGATTCATTTTTTATCAAAGCTTTAAGGTCTTTTTTCCAGACGGTATCTTTTTTTAACGGCATCCAATTGTGATCAGCACAGGTGACTTCCGAACTCTTCGTTTGATTCGGTTTACGTTTCTTTGTTACGTTTGTGTTACCCAATATATGATTAAGAGTTCGCTCAGCCTCTTTGCGAGAAGTTGTAAATTTTATACCTGATACACTGTAAAGTCCTTTCAGACCTCCTTTGTGACCGTGATCGTAAATAATTGCACGTTTGGTAAGTTTAGTGCCGCCATCTTCGGTTACTGGCAAATGGCCTGAATAGATCCGCTCAATATTATCTGTGGTGAGATGGGCATCTGGCATAATCAGGTTCATATCATCAATAAAGTCCTGGATTAATTTTTCACCAGGAACAGGGTGGGTATTGATCGCCCCTTTGTATGGTGCATGTCCGGTTCCGGCGAATAACCTGCCTTTCCATGGATGTAGAAAATAGGTCAGTGCGCCGGTGCGCTTAGGTGTTAGAGCAAGCGCATGAGTTGATGGCATGGGGCGGTTAAACAGTATATTCCAGGCCAGGGATGGTCGAAATAGCTCAGGAATATCTCTGTCGAATCGTTCAGAAAATTTTCGACTGCTTGGCCCAGTAGCATTTATGATGTTGTTACAACGGTACTCGTATATATTACCGGTTTCTTTATCGCAAGTTTGAACGCCTTTGATTGTATTGCCTGATTTTAAAATATCAGTAACTTCTACGTAGTTAAATGCCTGGGCGCCCAAACTGCAGGCCCACAGTAATGTTTCCATTACTACGCGCTGCGAATCAGGAACATGTGCGTCATACCATACTGCGGATCCGGCTAGTTCGTCATTGACCACGCCGGGGAACAGATGTTGTGTTTCTGCTTTATTTAGTATGTAGCCATTATCGATGATATTTGTTGCGAGGACATTTTTGTTCCGCCGTGCTGAAAGTAAATCATTCATCATTAAAGCTGCCTTTAGCACAGAAGGGCGCTTAGCTCCTTTATTGTACAGGGGCAACATGCATGGCATGGGTTTTACCAGCTCAGGAAATGTTTGTAAAAACCACTGGCGTTCGGCTACAGATTCTCTAAAGCGAACGAGATCGAGAGTTTGTAAATAACGAAGGCCACCGTGGATGATTCTCAAGCTATTACAGCTGGTTTCGCCACCAAAATCATGCCGTTCAAGTAGGAGTGCACGTTGATTTCGCTGTGCGGCTTCCATTAACAGCATGGCTCCATAAATACCACCACCGATTATTATTATATCGTAGTGTTCAGATTCGGCTGATTCAAGGTTACGGTTTATTGATGTCATCAATTCAGGCCAGTTTATTTTATATCAGGTTTTCTTTGCGATACCATTCGGCCGTTTTTTTCAAACCTTCTTTCAAGGATACTTTGGGTTGGTAATTTAAGAGTCGTTTAGCTTTGTTTATATCAAATGCTCGGTCTTTATAAAAAAACTCGACGCGACGTGGATAGAGTATCGGTTCAATGCCCAGTGCGCGGCATACACGGTCACAAACAATAGAGGCCAAAAACACCGGATAAAATGGAATTCGCCATTTAGGGTGAGATTTATTAAGGGCATCAGCGATAAAATTGACCAGTTCTTTTAATGTTGAGTATTCACCGCCCGCAAGGGTAAACACTTCTCCAATAGCTTTTTCATGTGTGCCTACTAAGATGATGCCATCAACCAGGTCATCAATGTAAGTCATGTGGTATAACGTTTTGCCTGAGCCAATCATGACGAAGGTGCCTTTATTGATCGGTTTAAATAACTTTAAAAATCGAGTGTCGCCAGGCCCATAAATACCGACTGGGCGAAACACAGCACCTAACAAACCGTCATTGAAATATTCTCTTGCAAGCAATTCGCCATCGAGCTTTGTTTCCTGATAATGATCGCCGGGTTGAAATCTGTACTCTTCATTTGCAGGTGGATTATCAATATCACCTTGAACGCCCACGGTAGAACAGTGTACAAAACGTTTCACGTTAGCGGTTTTAGCAGCTTCAAGCAAATTACGTGTTGCACCAACATTAACACGATGAAATTCTTCACGGTCAGCATGTTCTGAGCGCCAGGCCGCTGCGATATGATAAACGCGGTCAATGTCAGTAAAGTGTTCATTAACGGATTGTTGGTCTCGAATATCAACAACACGACACTCAACGCCAATTTCTTCCAATGCTGTCGTGTTGCTACTCGCACGTACAAATGCGACGACTTGTTCGCCGTTTTCGACCAGGCGTTTACAAAGATGACCACCGGTAAATCCGGTTGCGCCTGTGACCAGTGTTTTACTCATTATATTTCCAACCAGCGTTTTCGCCATGCCTGAAAAACCATCAGTGACCATAATACATGGCTGTGATTGGCTTTTCCGTTTAAGTGTTCGTGTTTCAATTTGTTGACTGTATTTACGTTGAACAGTCCTTCTATTTTAAGTTTATTACTGTCTAATAGATCTTCCATAATGGGGCGGAACTGTGTGCCTAACCAGTGTTTGATGGGAATGCTAAAGCCTTCTTTCTGGCGATAGACACATTCACGTGGAATTTGCAGTGCTGCTATTTTTTTTAGCAGAATTTTCGTTTTTCCTTTTTTTAATTTTAGCTCGTCTGGAACTTGAAAAGCCAGTTCGACCAGTTCACGATCCAGCATTGGAACACGTGATTCCAGGGAATTAGCCATCGACATGCGGTCGACTTTGACCAGACAATTGTCGCTCAGATAGCTTTTAACGTCTACGTATAGGCTACGTGCAAGAGGGCTGCGGTTACCTGCGCGTTCAAAAAGGTTGTTGATGTGTGTGTCTGCAGGCCGGTCCATTAACTGTTGCGCTTCAGGAGTAAACAATTGCGCGCGAAGGGCTTCAGAGGTGAAAATTCGCCACCGGCAATGTGATAGTTCTTCTGCTAAATTAGCACCTTCTATGAAACGTTTTGCTTTGTTGATAATACCTTTTTTAGCTGGTTGGGGAGGTATCGCATCAACAATCGGCGTGATCAGTTTCTGCCGCAATATTTGGGGTATATGTGAATAAAGTCTTGCTGCGTTGTCTGCGACATAGTTGTCATAGCCACCAAAGAGTTCATCGCCGCCGTCACCACTGAGAGCGACAGTAACATGCTGACGTGCCAGTTTTGAAACCAGATAGGTTGGGAAAATTGAAAAGTCTCCGATAGGGTCATCCATAAACGTCATTAAGTGATCAAAGAGATCGGCTACCTGTGGCTCAATAACTTCGAATGTGTGTTTAACGTTAAGGTGGTTTGCGACACGTTTGGCATAGTCGAGTTCGTTGTACGAAGGATCGTCAAATCCAATACTGAAGGTGCTGGCCTGTTGCATGGCTGAAACGACCAGTGAGGAGTCTACCCCGCCAGAAAGAAATGCGCCTAGAGGTACATCGCTAATTAGTTGCCTTTGTACGCACTCATGTATTTTTTCTGTAACTAAAGCTTGCCAGTCATCAGCGCTGTGTTGAGTATCAGGGTCAGCAAAAGGGATGTCCCAGTACTCCTGAGGTTTGCAAACAGGCCTGGTGAGATCAATATCTAATAAAAAACCTGGCTCCAGTTTGTTTATGTTTGTATACAAAGTTTCCTGACCTGGAATGTATTCCCAGGATAGAAATTCACCGAGTGCATTATGATCTAGTTGTCTGTCAATAAGATTACTTGCGAGCAGTGCTTTTATTTCTGATCCCCAGACAATATGTTTACCATCAAAAAAATAGAATAATGGTTTAATGCCAAGGTGGTCTCTGGCTAACATTAATCGATGATTGCTCATATCATGAATTGCAAATGCGAACATGCCATTCAGGTGACAGGGTAAGTTGGTGCCCCATTCTTCATAACCATGCACCAGGACTTCTGTGTCTGATGAAGTCGTGAATGTGTGTCCGCACTGTTCTAGCTCACGACGTAGTTCACGGAAATTGTAGATTTCACCATTAAAGACAGTCCGTACAGTATGGTCTTCATTGAACACGGGCTGTTTACCGCCAGCAAGATCAATAATCGCAAGACGACGCATACCCAGTGCAACATTTTCGCGCACTTCGATGCCCTCGTCATCAGGGCCTCGATGCACGATGCTATCGCACATTCTTTTAATTTGAGTTTCTGTCGGCGGGGTAGAGCCAGCGAATGCCGCAACACCGGCTATTCCGCACATTTTAATCGATCCAGTAGCTTACGCATTTTTGCTTCATACACTTTTCGAGAATATTTCTCTTCATAGAGTTTTTGCGCATTGCTAATTTTTTTTGTCACTTCATCGTTGTTTGCGGTGGAATCAAGCATGCCTTGAGCAATACCTTCAGCAGTAGGGTCAACCATAAAGGCAACGTCGTCAGTTAATACCTGGGTATGTGAGTAAATATTTGTGGCAAACATGGGTTTGCCGCTGGCGAGTAACTCATAAACTTTTAGCGGTGTATTGTCACCTTCGGTACGTGGAGACGCCAGTACAGTGGCTTTTGCCATCATTTTTTTAGCGATTCGTTGAGGTACGCGACCAGTAAGTGTACAAACTTTATCTATTCCCAGGTCTTTTACCATGTTTCGATAGTGATTAACCTGTGATTCTGAGCCACCGGCAACGATCATGCGTAGCTGTTGGTTTTGTTTATGCGCTATCGAAAAACCTTCGAGCATGATATCAATTCCCTGATAGTGTTCTAGCGTGCCGGCGTAAACGATAAGTGGAAAGCCACCTTCAGAGAATGGGATGTCTATCGTTTCGGTATTGTTATCGGTGATTTTTGGGCCAGCAAGTTTAACCGGCTCAAATATTGAATTTTCAATTAATTGATGTTTCTCATGGTCGACAATTAAATCATCAACGTAGGTAGCAAGTGCTGGGCAAATTGTGATGACAGCGTCGGCATTATGTAAACAGCTATCTTCTAACTTTTTGAAAAGTGAAATTAGAAAGCGGGATGTAGTGAAATTGAAGTTGGTTAACTGTTGCGGCAAACTGGAATGCATGTCATAGATCATTTTGAAACGGAATATTGGTTTTAAAAAGCGACAGAAAAAGACAGCTTCTTCGTGTGCATGGACAACGTCATATCGATTGGTCAGCAGTAAACCAATGGTTCGTATGATAAGAAAAATATCAAGAAATAACTTTAGTGCTGAAGGCCCCGTTTTTACATTACCCAAAAAAGCAAAGCGCGGACCGCGAAAAATACGTACACCTGGCAAGTCTACATCCTGACCTTCGCCATAGGTTAGCAGGTCCACATTTACACCCAATTCAGATGTTATCATGGTGCGGTAGTAAACACTGAAAGGTGTACCGCGAGGTGTGAAAAAAGGTTGGGGTGCAATAACTAATGCCTTCATGGCTTTACATTCTCTTCTTGATTTGCATTGCGAATTGATTTCGTAAGAATGGTACTAATCGTTCGCGGTGCATATAGTTTTCAATATTTGTGCTCGGGTTATTCAGGTGATTCCGTAGACATTTTGCGGGCGTATTTTCATCAAATGTCCCGGTAAAGTAAAAGCCAACACTACCAGGTCTCGTTGTTTCTGACGAAAATGGTAGAGGATCACTCCCTGGCAGAATACGTCGGTGTTCTCCTGCAGCTATGTCAAAATGTTTTGGATTGCCTAAGAACCAGGGGCGACCACTGTTGTCACCTAAAAATAATGTGTCGGCTGTAAATGTATTAAGTGTATCGGATAATATTTTTCCACGGTTTCCCCACCATTTACCGAAGCCCCAGGGGATTACAGGAATGGCATCATTTTTTATTACCCACTCCACAACGTTTGATATTGGTTCTCCGTCCGTTAGTACATCAGTAGTAGCCAGCGCAAGAACTTCAAGATTCTCTGCGGTAACAATTTGTCGGCCATTTATAATGTGGATTTTATGCCCCTTTTTATGTTGCGCTAAAAGGGAAGTTGCTTCATCGGTTAGGTGAAACGTCCAGTTTTTTGCTGGAGACTCACTTTCTTTTAACTTTAAGAACCAACGATCTAGTTTGGCTTCAGACAATAGCAATACTGCATTAAATTCGGTTTGCGCTTTTAGCGATTGAACTTGCTGGTGAAAATTGTGCCAGGCGCTGTCGAAAAAAACATCAAGGTCGAAGCAATCGTATATATGAACGTGTGCATCGCAAATAATTGTAGAGGGTAAATGAGGTGACATATTAAAGTATGGTTGAGTTTGTGGTAAAGAAAAGGGTTTGAAAAGTATAGAAATTTATGCTCATTGCACAAAAATTTAATTGATTGTCCATATCATATATTCCAATTACGTTTGTTTTTATTATTGGTGAGTGTTTAATTTAGTGACATTGCCTGATTATAGTAGAACAAGGTCAAATGTTTGTATTATTTGTATTGCTTTACAGTAATTTTACTTCATCAAGCGAATAATATAATGATTTGTATTTTTTAGCTGTTTGATGAGCTGTATAATTCTGTCTAACGCGTTCGTAAGCGAGTTTTGTTTGTCTTTGATCAGGCTTTTCAATCAGAGTTATGATTGCTTTAGCAAATGTTTCAGGTGTTTGTTTTTTTATCAGTGTGCCACACTTCCCATTGTCTAGTAAATGAGGAATACCGCCAACAGCGTGGGTGATAATAGGTACCTGCAGGCTCATGGCTTCAAGCAAAATCATGGGAAGGCCTTCGTGGTCTGAAGTCAGAAGTAAGGCGTCTAACGACAGAATAGCCTTGGGGATGTTATCGCAGTGGCCTTTGAAGTGAATATAGCCATTTGCCTGTTTTGACTGAACCATATTTTTTAATGACTCTTGCAGTGGCCCGTCACCATAAATATTAAACTGGATAGACAGGTCGGGACGTTTCTTTTTAAGGTGAACGGCTATTTCGATAAAAAGGTCAATACGTTTGACTGGAACCAGACGACCAGCGATACCTATTTGGTAGTTACTTTTATCAGCAGGTTTATCGAATGTTCGAGAGCGATTTTTGACTAGTGATTCAATGTCGATTCCGTTTTCAATTGCCCTTATTTTTGCTGCTGGAAAGTTGTACCCAAGTTTTTTTGTCAGATCAGCAGAAACCGCAATAATAAATTTTTGATAATAACGAGCCAGAAACCAGTCAAGGAAGATAACCAGCCGTTTCGCTACTTTATACAGTGGAGGTTGATTCTCGGGTGCGCCGTGAGTTGTTCGAACTGAAGCTATATGATTACGCCATGCAGTGATACTACCAAGGATGTTTTCTTTGATACGGTGGGTATGTATTACATCAGGTTTTTCATTAGTGATGATTGTATTCATTTGTGGAAGAATTTGAATACTGTTGTATCTGGATTCATCGATAATGTGTACGGTTATATTGTGCTTGAGTAATTTCTGTTCGAGCATGCCTGGATTGAGAAGAATGACAGTTACATGTATGTCTGGGTCTGTAGATTGTGCTTTGGCGAGAGTGTAAAGCATAACTTCTGCGCCAGCCCAGAGGTCTCCTGATGCAATGTGTAAAACATGTAAAGGTTTAGTGGTAGTGCTTGGTTTAGATTGGCTGGCCATTATAAATTTGATACAAACATTAATTAGGTAGAATAAGCTAGTTTTGTTTTTTAATAAAATAATATAGAACAGATCGATGAAAGAAGATGGTTTTCGGTCTATTATTCAAGAATTATAAATCTATATCTGATGTTGTTATCAGAAATTAATGAGCCACGAATATTAATCATAATTGTCTTAAAGCTACTTTAGGTTGCCAGTGTAAATAGGTATCCGGTGGTATTGAGATTGATAGTAGCAAAGGCGAACAAGTTATGCTCAACATGGAATTTCTTTTTTATCTTTTTGCAGTACTTTGTGTATATAGTTACTTTATATATCCGCTTTTGTTAAAGCTGATTCCGACAAGGAATGCGGTTGTAGACGTAGAGAAAAAAATAACAGAATTACCCCTGCTTAGTCTGGTTGTTACCGTGCATAACGAAGCTGACAGAATTCGGGAAAAGCTAGAAAATACGTTGCAGATTGATTACCCATTTGACAAGCTCGAAATTATTATTGCTTCAGACTTTTCGACTGATGAAACCGATAATATTGTTCTTTCGTATGCGGATAAAGGTATCCGTCTGGTGCGTGCCGATGAGCACAAAGGCAAGGAGTATGCGCAACTATGTGCCATCCGTGAATCAAAGGGTGAAATCATCGTTTTTTCAGATGTTGCAACACAAATACCCACTGAGGCATTACATGTGTTGGCGATGAAATTTGCAGATAAGAATATCGGTGCCCTGTCGAGTGAAGATCAGTTTATTAGTAACGATGGCTCTCTTGTGGGAGAGGGGGCTTACGTAAAATACGAAATGTGGTTGCGCCGTTTAGAGTCTGATCGTGCGGGTCTAGTTGGATTAAGTGGTTCGTTTTTTGCTGCCAGACGCGAAGTATGTGAACATTGGGATATTTATTGTCCAAGTGATTTTAATACAGCTTTGAACAGCGCGAAACATGGTCTGGTGGCAGTAACCAGTTCAGAAGTGGTTGGCATATACAAAGATGTCGCTGATTCATCGCTAGAATATAGACGAAAAATGCGCACCGTTATCCGTGGTATTACGGCTATTGCACGACACCCCGAAGTACTAAATCCTTTTCGTATGGGGATGTTTGCTTTTCAGGTATGGAGCCATAAAATTATGCGTTGGGGTGTGCCCTGGTTCATGCTTATTTTTTTCTTATTGACTTTGTATCTCCAAGGCGAAGGTGTTATTTATACATTGGCATTGGTTGCGCAGTTGGTATTTTATCTATTAGCATTAGTTGGCTTGTTATCGGAAAAGCTTCGAGAAAAAACTATCGTAAAAATTATTTTTTTCTTTGTGCAAACAAATATCGCACTTGCACAAGCGACAGTTGCTTTTATTTTTGGCAAGCGCATGACGGTGTGGACACCGTCAAAACGTTAAACAGCCAGTTATAGCGCGTAGCGTCATGTTTTATCAACTTCCACCGGTAGGTAATCCAGTTTGTTTAAATATAAACAGGGATACTGCAACAACGTTACCGTCATTTTTATCTCCCCAGCAAGCGACGTTTTATGATTCGGGTACGTCTGCACTTGCTGCGGCTATCAAAGCGGCAGTAGGCACGGCCTCAAAACTTAAAAATATCGAAGTAGCAGAAGTGCTTATGCCTGCTTATGCCTGTCCCGATTTAATTAGTGCTGCTATTTTCGCAGGCGTGAAACCTGTTTTGGTTGATTTGGAAGAAGATCGCCCGTGGCTTAATTTATCGAAATTGGATGCGGCGAGTACGAACAATACTGTCGCCATAATAGCAGTTAATTTATTTGGAATTTCGGAGCGCTGGGCACAATTACGTGAGTTGGCAAAAGAAAAAAACTTGGTATTGATTGAGGATAGTGCGCAATATTTCCCGGGTAAAATGGAAGATCAGAGTTGGCAAGGTGATTTAACAGTACTTAGTTTTGGTCGTGGTAAACCGGTGAGTTTGCTGGGTGGCGGTGCGGTCGTTGGTAACAATAAGGAAATGTTAACGTTGTTGCCAAAATCTCAGTTTATTTCCGTTAGCAAGGTAGATCGGTTAAAATTCGGGGTTAAGGCTAAGTTGTATAATGCTATGATCTCACCTTTTTCGTATTGGTTGCCGCAGGCGCTACCTTTTTTGCATCTGGGTGAGACGCGTTATCACGCTTTGGATGAAATTAAAATGATGGATCAGCAGCGTTTTGACTTATTAGCGACTAATATAAGGTGTTATCAAGATGATATTCAGGCAGATAGTCGCAATGAAATGATTGGCGTGATGTTAGGCTTACATGAGGTCATTACCAATTTACCACAAATTTGCAATGTTTCGTTTAGTCGTCGATTACTGCGCTATCCAATTTTATTGGATATAGATTGTCGTGATAGGGTTTATCAGAGTTTAAAGCGAGCTGGTTTAGGTGCCTCTTTGATGTATCCGACAAGTTTACCGAAGGTAGCAGGGTTGAGTCATTTGTTGAATGATAGACGGCATTTTCCAAATGCCGAAGCATTTGCGCGAAGGTTAATAACATTGCCAACACACTCACGGATTGGTAAAAAAGATATTGATAAGATGAGCGCAATTTTGGAAGGCATATAACTAAAAGAAGTAATTTCTTTGGGCGTTTATGTCATGAGTTTAATTAGGATAAAAATAATGAATAATTTTTTTACGACTATTGCATGTAGAGTATTGCTTTGTGGTGCTGTCAGTTTAGGGCTCGCGGCATGCGTTACAACACAGCCCAATCTGCCATCAACCGATATGGTCGGAGGCGACGGGCCGCGTGTATTAGTTGCTTCATATAAAATGGCCGTTGGCGATCAGTTGCAGATTAATGTCTGGAAAAATGATGTGTTGTCTTTATCACAACCCATTAGACCAGACGGTAAAATATCGATGCCTCTAATAGGTGATGTGCGGGCAGTTGGTTTAACGCCAGAAGAACTTGCGGGAAAGATAGAGGTTAAACTGGCTGATTACGTAAAATCACCTAATGTCACAGTTATACTTACTAATCTTCAAGGTCATGCCTTCCTGTCTCGTATCAGGGTAACGGGTTCGGTAGCACAAAATGTTTCGATGCAATATTATCAGGGGATGACCGTGTTGGATGCCGTTCTTGAAGCAGGTAGCGTTGACTTGTATGCTGATGCAAACAATACCAAGTTGCATAGACGCACTGAAAATGGTGCAGAAACGTATGATATTCGGCTTAAAAATATTATGCAGGAAGGTGATATGAGCACAAATATCACTTTGATGCCGGGTGATATTATTACTGTTCCAGAGCGTAGTTTTTAGTCGCAGCTGATAGTTATAATTAAGGATAGAAATAAGAAATATTAGTAAACGACTATAGTAAAACCTGGTTCCTTCCATGTTATCTGGACGACAAAAATTATTTTTCCGAAGTGTACTCGCGGGTTTATGCGTGGTAAGTAACCACGCATTTGCGCTAAAGTTTGAGCCTGGTGTTGGTATTGGTGTTGAATACACTGACAACGCACAGTTAACAGCAGATGAGGATCCAGGTAGCCGTGTTTCTGATACTGTTGTCGTAGGCTATGCTGGACTAAATTTGGCTGAAAAGGAAGGAGCCATACAATATGATGTGAGCGCGTCGTTATCCAAGCAGACCTATCTAAACGATTCCTTTTCTGATCAAGATTATTTTAGGCTTGGTGCGAATGCAGATTGGGAGATGATCAGAAATCGACTTAACTGGTTTGTAAGAGATAGTTTTAGTCAGCGACCTATTCAAGAATTGACGTCGAATACACCCGATAATTTACAGGACAGTAATACTTTTACTTTCGGTGCTAGAATCCATTTTCCCATTTCTAATATACAAAGCTTTACTTTAGTTCCGCAAATCAATCAAAATTATTTCGAAGAACAGGCAACGGACAACCGGCAGCTTTCGCTGGCGGCTACGTGGAATTACCAGGCATTTAGATTAACAAATGTGGGGTTAAATCTTAGTGTGCGTAATGTTGATTATACCGAAGAAAATGAATTGGGGCAGTCGAGAACAGGTGCTGATTTTATTACCGCGAG
Source organism: uncultured Thiotrichaceae bacterium (assembly GCA_964500555.1). Classification (GTDB taxonomy): domain Bacteria; phylum Pseudomonadota; class Gammaproteobacteria; order SZUA-229; family SZUA-229. Next base: position 12,958 of record CAZCOZ010000002.1, read on the forward strand.
TGTTTTGTTTGATACGCAATTCAGGCGTTCTAATTTTATTGTTGATTTTGGGGTGACAACGGTAAAACGTGATAGTGGTTTGAATGATTTGGGTTTGGATGATTCAGGCTTTACAGGTAGAGCTGAGTGGATTGCCGACTTAACGAGAACCTCAACACTACAAACCAGTTTTTCTACAGAGCTAACTGATCCCAGCAGTGTCGCATTTAGTGCGGACAGTCCAGAGAATAGTAGTGTTGATAATCTTGAAGTTACTACAGATGTGGTTAGAAATAGTTTATTTCATTTAACCTATATCCGTGATGATGCTTCACTAAACTCACGTTATTGGGTTGAGTCACGCAAAGTTAGGCACAGTGGTGATTTGTTAACGCGTGAGACTCAGGCAGTTGGTCTCAATTTCAGCCGTCCAATAACAAGACTGCTATCTGGTTCTGCTTCTCTGCAATTTAATCGCACCAAACAATTAGAAACTTTACGTAAAGATAAGCGTTACACTGCCCGTGCCCATTTAAAATATCGTATGTCACGTAAGATGAATGCTGTTTTTGATGTGCAGTTCCGTAAAAAGAACAGTAATTCAGCGGCTGACAAGTATGATGAGACCAGTTTTTTTGTTCGACTGGTTTATGGATTCGGTGATGTTACGCGGCCAACGCGAGCCGGTGGTTTTTAGTTAGGGACATTCTGATTAAGTTAATTAATTTTAGACGCAGAAAAAACTGTTCGTATCTTTCACGAAGTGAGGCGTAATAGTTGTTCTATTGCAACGAACTTCGGGGAAGATACGAACAGTTTTAACAAGTCTGAAATAATTGGACTTAATCAGAGTATCCTTAAGTTTGATTTACGTTAAAAACAGTTTTTTAAAGTGAATGTAACTGTTGTTTACCTGTTAATAAATCGGTCAAGACTACGGTAGCTAATTGCTTCAGTTAGATGCGACGTTTCTATCGTTGGACTGTTTTCTATATCGGCAATAGTGCGCGCAAGTTTTAAAATACGATGATAAGCGCGCGCTGATAGTTTCAATTTTTCCATTGCCTTTTCAAGTAATCGTTTTTCACTTTCTTTAAGTGCGCAAAATTTTTCTATTTCTTTTACTTCTAGTTCAGCATTACATCGTGGTCCTCTATTTTGTTGAATTTGAAATGCGTTATAAACTCGTTTTTGAATTTTTTCACTAGATTCGCCCTTAGCTGTATTGCTATCCAAAGTTTTATGATCGATGCGTGGCACTTCAATATGAATATCAATGCGATCTAAAAAAGGGGCGGAGATTCGATTGCGATGTTTATGTTGTTGTTCGGGTGTGCACTGGCAAAGTTGTTTGCCATCACAACTGTAACCTTGTGGGCAAGGATTCATCGCAGCAATAAGTTGGAAGCGTGCGGGAAAATCAGCTTGCCGTGCGGCACGTGAAATAGTAATAGTGCCTGATTCCATTGGTTCACGAAGAACGTCTAAAACATGGCGATCAAACTCCGTTAATTCATCTAAAAAGAGCACGCCCTGATGTGCCAGTGAAATTTCACCTGGTGAAGGTTTTGAACCGCCACCAACTAAAGCCACACCAGAGGCCGTATGATGAGGAGCACGGAAAGGCCGTATCTTCCATTGCTCCAGCTTAAAACCCTGATGACTGATCGACTTAATCGATGCACTTTCCAGTGCCTGCGCGGTTGTCATTGGCGGTAAAATACTCGGTAGTCGACTGGCTAACATGGATTTTCCTGTGCCGGGAGGTCCAACCATAATGATATTATGTCGACCTGCGGCAGCAATTTCTAATGCGCGCCGTGCATGGTGTTGACCGCGGACATCTTCCATGTCGGAAAAATGAGTATTTCGTCCTTTTTTATTTTTTGATTTAGTTTCAGCCAGAGGTAAGCGATCAAGTGCCTGCAAATGCTGACAGACGCTGAGCAAATCACTGGCGCTGTAAATTTCGGCATCACCAATTAATGCGGCTTCATCTGCACTGTCATTAGGCAGAATTAATTTTTTATGATTTTGTTGTGCGGCTAAAGCAATCGGTAAGCTGCCTGTTACTTCTCGCAGTGCGCCAGATAATGCAAGCTCACCATGAAACTCGTACTCACTAAGTGTTTTTTTATCGATTTGTCCAGAAGCCGCAAGAATGCCTAAAGCAATAGGTAAATCATAACGACCACCATCTTTAGGTAAATCAGCTGGGGCGAGATTGACGGTAATTTTTCGCGCAGGAAAATCGAAGTTTGAATTGATAATGGCGGCGCGCACGCGGTCTTTACTTTCTCTGACGGCGGCTTCGGGTAAACCGACAATTGAAAAAGCGGGAAGGCCATTTGATAAGTGAACTTCGACAGTGACGGGTACGGCGTGTATGCCGTTAAGTGCGCGGGTAAAAAGAGTGGCTAATTGCATCATCGCTTCCTTGTGATGGTTGTTAAGTTTTAGTGCAGGCCGCATATTTAGGCCTGCGGGTAATCAGAAGTTATAGTCTAGAGGGTTATTTATCCTGTAGTTCTGTTACCTGTTTTTCCAGTTGTTCGAGTTTTTCTCGTGTGCGTTGAAGTACAGCGGACTGTACATCAAATTCTTCACGTGTCACCAGGTTCATTTTGCTTAGTGCCGATTGTAACAGGCTGCGGACATTACTCTCAACATCCTCCTGCATGTGTTTGACATTGCTAGGCAATAAATCACTGATACGTTTGGTTAGATCTTCAAGTGTGTTACTCATAGTGCATCGTTCATTTGTCTTTTTTGTCTGTCGTGGGACAAATTACATTTGCTAATGGAGAGGGTATTGTAAATTAAAATTGCCCCGAGTTTTCTTTAAAATATGCACCAAGATGGTATTCACCTGTTATATGCGCACCAGATAGGTGCGGCATTAAAGGTAATAATACTGTGCAGAAGATAATATTTTAGTTAACAGGTTGTTTTTTATTGATATTTTAAAGTTGGCATAATAACTGCTCCATGTCACTCAGGTTTATTACGAACTTTTTTTATTACATTAATATTTTAGGAGTCTATCTACAAAATGAAAAATTCTATTGTTCTAGCAACTGCGGTTGCTGCTATTTTAACAAGTGGTGTTGTTGCTGCTGATCTTTCTGCTAATGCAGGTGTTTTCTCTAACTACATTTGGCGTGGTGTTACACAAACATCTGACAATGCTGCTGGTCAAGGCGGTATTGATTGGAGTGATGAGTCTGGTTTGTATGCAGGTACATGGTTATCTACTATTACAAATGGTCAGGAGCTAGATGTGTATGCTGGTTTTGCTGGTGAGGCGGGTGACATCGGTTATGACGTAGGTGTAATTACTTATCAATACCCTTTAACACCAAACATTAATTTCACTGAATTATATGCTTCAGGTACTTTTAGCATAGTGACTGTGGGCGTTGCATACACTATTGATGCAGCTTCAGGTAATGCAACTGGGCCATTTGATTCAGGCGATATATATGTTAACGGTAGTGTTGATTACACAGTTGGCAAAAGTGACGTAAGTGTTTATGCCGGAACTTACATGTTTGAGAACGATGGTGAGCCTGATCTAGTTAATATTGGTGCAGTTCAAGATCTTGATTATACCCACTTCGGCGCAAGCATCGGTAAAGACGGTTTCACCTTTGCTGTTGATAAAAATGATTTTGATGGCGGTAATGCTGACAATGTACGTTTCACTGTTAGTTACAGCAAAGACTTCGAGCTTTAAGAAATCTTCAGTTATTTAATTAAACCTTAGGTGGTTTCTGGCTTGCTCTCAATTTGAGAGCAGGCACATTCCGAGGAGTGACTATTATGAAAATGATTACTGCAATCATTAAACCTTTCAAACTGGACGATGTGCGTGAAGCATTATCTGAAATTGGTGTGCAAGGTATTACGGTAACAGAAGTAAAAGGTTTTGGTCGTCAAAAAGGCCATACCGAGTTGTATCGTGGTGCTGAGTACGTGGTAGATTTTTTACCGAAGGTGAAAGTTGAAATTGCGGTTGACGATGACATCGCAGAAAAAGTTATAGACGCGGTTCGCAATGCAGCGAACACTGGCAAAATCGGCGATGGCAAAATTTTTGTTTCAACAGTCGAACAGGTTGTACGTATTCGTACAGGCGAAACGGGTACTGAAGCACTTTAAGCTTTAGTTCTCAACATAAATAATAAATTTAGCAATAATAAATTTGGAGGATCTCAACGTGGATCAAGTACTCGAATTACAATACGCACTAGATACGTTTTATTTTCTAGTCTCTGGTGCGTTAGTTATGTGGATGGCTGCTGGCTTCTCGATGTTAGAAGCTGGTTTAGTGCGTTCAAAAAATACCGCTGAAATTTTAACCAAGAATGTGGCGCTGTATGCCATTGCCTGCATCATGTATATGGTGTGTGGTTACCAGATTATGTACGGCGGTGGTTACATGCTTGACGGCATTGCTGGTGGTGAAACACTGGTTGCTGATGCATTGGCGGCTTCTAAAGAAAATGGTTTTGGTGGTGATGCTGTTTATGCTGATGCTTCTGACTTTTTCTTCCAGGTGGTGTTCGTTGCGACAGCAATGTCTATTGTCTCTGGTGCCGTTGCTGAACGTATGAAACTCTGGAGCTTCCTGATATTTGCTGTTGTTATGACGGGCGTTATCTATCCTATGGAAGGTGCCTGGACATGGAATGGTGATGATGTCTTTGGTTTATATAATCTGGGTGATTTAGGATTCTCTGATTTCGCAGGTTCAGGTATCGTACACATGGCGGGTGCTTCTGCCGCGTTAGCCGGTGTGTTATTGCTTGGCGCACGTAAAGGTAAATACGGTGCAGATGGTTCGATTAATCCAATCCCTGGTGCTAATTTACCATTAGCAACGCTGGGTACATTCATCTTATGGATGGGCTGGTTCGGTTTCAATGGTGGTTCGGTTTTAAAATTAGGCGATATTGCTAGTGCTAACTCAGTTGCGATGGTTTTTCTTAATACCAATGCGGCAGCAGCAGGTGGTGCGATGGCAGCTTTAATCATGTCACGTATCCTGTTTGGTAAAGCAGATTTAACCATGTTATTGAATGGTGCGCTGGCAGGTCTGGTTGCGATTACGGCAGAACCTTCAACTCCAACTCCTCTGTTAGCAACATTGTTCGGTGCTGTCGGTGGTGTATTAGTCGTGTTCTCAATCGTGTTCCTGGATAGGATTAAAATTGATGATCCAGTGGGTGCAATTTCTGTACACGGTACCTGTGGTTTCCTTGGTTTGATGCTTGTACCTCTTACCAATGATAGTGTGAGTTTCTCCGGCCAGTTGATTGGTGCGGCCACTATCTTTGGTTGGGTATTCGGAACCAGTCTAATTGTCTGGTTTGTACTGAAGATGATCATGGGCATCCGTGTATCGGCTGAAGAAGAATATGAGGGCGTTGATATTGGCGAATGTGGCCTGGAAGCCTACCCAGAATTTACTAGTAAATAATAGACTCCTGCTAGTAACTTTTAGTCGAGCACCTCGGTGTTCGGCTTTTTTTTGCGTAAAATAAAAATGAACAGTTATGGTGCAATTATTCATTCTATAATTTTGAGCAATTATGGTGCATTATTGCCGTGATCTATGGTAAAAAGCTACACATAAAACAATAAGCACAAATGAATCAGCAAAAATAAATAAGATGCGGGAGTCAAAATGAAATTAGTTAAGGCAATTATAAAGCCCTTTAAATTAGATGATGTGCGCGAAGCATTATCAGAAATTGGGGTGATGGGTATTACGGTATCTGAAGTTAAAGGCTTTGGTCGTCAGAAAGGGCATACCGAGTTGTATCGTGGTGCTGAATATGTCGTTGATTTTTTGCCGAAAGTGAAAGTGGAAACTGTAGTCGATGATGAGCAAGTTGAGAAAGTTATCGATGCGATCAGAAACGCGGCAAATACAGGAAAAATTGGAGACGGAAAAATATTTGTTATTAATGTCGAGCAAGCTATTCGTATTCGTACGGGTGAATCAGGTAGTGAAGCGCTTTAAAAATAAATGTACTGGAATCGTTCCTGACGATTCCCAGCATACCCTCCATCCATGGAGATAAAAAGAGAAAAATGAAAAATGAAAAATGAAAAATAAAACGATAACTTATTTAAATCATAAAACACTCACTACCTTTTTATTGTTGTTTTTTGCGCCTTTTATCGCACAGGCAGAAGGGTTAGACAGTGGCGATACTGCCTGGATATTAACTTCGACGGCACTGGTTTTATTTATGACATTACCCGGGCTGGCATTATTTTATGGAGGGTTGGTTCGTACAAAAAATGTTCTGTCGGTACTCATGCAATGTTTTGCTATCGCCTGCGTCGTCAGTATTTTGTGGGTGGTTTACGGTTACAGTTTGTCGTTCGGTGATGGCGGAAGTATGAATGCATTTATTGGTGGCCTGGATAATGCGTTTTTAGCGAATGTAACGCGTGACTCTTTAAGTGGCACATTACCTGAAAGCGTTTTTGTTATGTTTCAAATGACATTTGCCATTATTACCCCCGCGTTGATTATTGGCGGTTTTGCAGAACGCATGAAATTTTCGGCAATGTTGTTATTCAGTGTTCTCTGGGTCAGTGTGGTTTACTTCCCCGTTTGTCACTGGGTATGGGGTGGTGGCTGGTTGGCTGAAATGGGCCTGCTTGATTTTGCAGGTGGTACCGTTGTACATATTACCGCAGGCGTTGCTGCTTTGGTTTCAGCGTTAGTATTGGGCAAGCGCACAGGTTTTCCAGCGACACCAATGATGCCGCATAACATGACGATGACAGTCACGGGCGCAGCCATGTTATGGGTAGGCTGGTTTGGTTTTAATGGTGGTAGCGCAGTAGCGGCTAATGGCGATGCAGGAATGGCGATGCTGGTTACGCATATAAGTGCGGCATGTGGTGCGCTTACCTGGGCAGCGATGGAATGGATTAAATACGGTAAGCCAAGTGCTTTGGGTACAGTAACAGGCATGGTTGCAGGTTTAGGTACGATTACACCTGCTTCGGGTTTTGTTGGTCCAATGGGCGCATTAATTATTGGTCTAAGCGCGGGTATGGTTTGCTTTTTCGCAACGGCATTTATAAAACAAAAGCTCAAAATTGATGATTCACTGGATGTGTTTCCCGTACATGGTGTCGGCGGTATTTTAGGAACCATGCTCGCTGGTGTTTTTGTTTCTGCTAGTTTTGGTGGTGCAGGTTTTGCTGAAGGGGTCACAATGAGCTCGCAACTTGGTGTGCAATTGACAGGTGTGTTGGCAACGGTCGCATTCACCGCAGTTGTGACTTATATTATTTTAAAACTTGTTGATGCATTATTAGGTTTACGTGTTTCGGATGAGCAGGAAACAGAGGGTCTGGATATTAACCAGCATGATGAACGGGGTTATATTCTGTAATTAAATTTTGTCTTCAGTGAAAAGGAGAGTATAAAAAAGCCCGCATGTGCGGGCTTTTTTATTATGGAAATTATGATCTGGAAATAAAGCAAAAATTAAAGAAAAAATAAAACTTTAGTTCAGTCCACTAATAACCGATTTGAATGCATGGTCGAAAACAGAATGCCCCATAATCATTACAGTTTTATTTTCTTCAACCTCTTTATTGAATTTTTCAAACGTTTTTTCTATAACTAACTCACCTTTATGGTTTACAAACATCATGTTTGCATCTTCAATAATAATGACTGAAAGCTTGCAGCGTCTTGCGGTTTTATCTTCGCCCATGTAAACCTGAAACCAGGTGCCCGGCATAACATTGGGTGGGATTTCGGGTAATTCGTATTCTTCTTCGACGGGAAGCTCTTCTTCGGGTTCGGCTTCATTTCGAGTTTCTACAGCATCGCTAATTTCTTCTTCAGTAAAGTTGGCGTCGTCGATCATTTCCTGCATAGTGGTGCTGTAGGCAGCCATTACAGTTTCAACATCTTTTTTCGAACTGCTGGAAAGATTTAAGTGCGCTTCAGTTTGTTCTAATAGTAGATCCTGGCGTGTAAGTAATTTGGCCAGTTGATCGGCATCCTTGATTGGTTGAACGCTTTCGACAATTTGACGTAAGCTTAAAACCATATTTATCCATTCATTGTTTTCTTTGCCGTAGTTCAGATAGTGGTTAAACATTAGCGTTGGCCAACGTTTAAGAATAAGTGGATGCACCGCCTCAGGTAATATTTTTCCTGTAGTGGTTGCGCGTAATGATTTTAGTACAGTAGCGCGTGCGTGTTTGCGTAAGAGTTGTTTCTGTTCTTCTTCTTCTTTTTCACTTGCAAGTTCGTCCTGTGCCTCGATGTAAGTTGTGAGGTTATCAAGTGCGGTTTGAAAAATATCCGTGGTTAAATCGTGTTCACCTAATATGGTGCTAATGACTTTATCGAGATGAATATACATTTCATCTTCGTGATCAGTGATGCCAACACCAACATCGGCGATGGTATCGAGCAAAACACGAGCAGGATGTTCATCGTAAATGAAAAATTCCTGATCAGCCATAGAAGCTTTAATAATAGGAATTTGTAATCGTAATAAAAGGGTTTTAATGGTGTCTGAAATATCAATGTCATCAATGATTGCATCGAAGATAAGCTCAATGAAATCGATGGTTTTTTCAGCAATCTGATTGATGCGTTTAGTAACTGCACCGCCAGAGGTTTTTGCTATTTCAGAAAGAACCGCCTGTTTGATGGCGTCGGCGTCAAAATTAACTTCTTCAGGTTGTGTGAATTGGGGTAACTGTTGTACCCCTGACAATGCCTGAATAATTTCTTCATGGCCAAAATGTTGTTGAGTACTTGAGGGGAAAGTATCTACATAATTTTCTGACGACTTATCCGTTGCGCCCGGATTGATTGGTGTGCCGCCGATATAGTTACCAACAACACGCCCGACCTGACTTGCAGGCATACCCGCGGTGTAATGCTGATATTCGCCTTGCCCAGCTGCCGTATTAACTTGATCGCCAGATGGCATATTTCCCTGACCAGCAGGAGCGCCGCCGGCATAATTTCCACCCGGGCCACCCTGTTGCGCAGCTGCTCCGGCGTGTCGATAGTTTCCACCAGGCGCTGCTGTCATTGCAAAGCCGCTAATGGTGTTGCCGCCATCGCCTGCACGACGACCACCACCAACATTGGGTTGTCCACCGCCATAAGTGCCACCACCAGTTACTTGTTGTCCCTCGGGATAACCGCCGCCGTAGCCGCCTTGTCCATCATCGATGAAGCCTTCCTGTTGATCCATTATTTCGCCGCTTTCCGGATCGACAGCTGAAGGTGCTGCGTTGGTTGGTCTGGAAGGCGATTTTTTATCGAAAGCGCTTAATTTTATTTGCGGTAGCACGTCAGCGTCAATCATACGATTATTAATTGAGTCGTATAATGCATCTAATTTACTGGCAATTTCAGTATCGAACATACTGAATAATATTCTTTTATTGTCGTTATCAAAGTTATCGGATAACGCGTCATCAAATGCCTGGCAAAAATTAGACGGTATCAGAACATCTTTTTTGAAGACGGTTTCTGACTGTAATGCGAGATGTTCCAGTCGTGCTTCAAGGTGAGAAAGTTGTTCGCGATATTTGGAAGCTGCACGTTCACCAATGCTCTTAACCAGAATGATGCCTTCCATTTCATTTTGTCCAACCAGACTTAATTCATCGTCATCTGACGTTACTTGCTCTTTTTCTTTAGCTTCAAACTTTTTGGCAGGAACAAGATATTCGAGAATGTTTTCATTGAAAGCAACAGCGATTTCGGGTTTAAGCTCCCGAATTTGATTCATTAATTCAAAAAAGCGACGTTGATCTTCGTTGTTGTCCGCTTCGTCAGACATGGTGAACAACTTGTCTTGTGTCGTATTGAGAAGTTTGGACATAAGATCGCTCAAGCGAGTAGACAGGTTATTTACCATGTCGACTACTAGCTGATCATATTGACTTAATTTTTTGACTTTTTTGGTCTTATTTTTATTCGTGGTTTCTTTCATTTGATTCATGTAAAAACGTGTTCGTGACCTTTTGAACAGTAGTCGTTAAATAATTAAAATTCACTATATTTGCTGATTATAGCTGTTAGTTGTGAAAAAGCAGGTACTTAAGGCTTTATTTTAGATAGACTTCACATTTGGCGAAATATCAGAAATATGGGTGTATTGAACGTGTTTAGGTCGTTATCGATGCCGCTTTCAGAAGTAGGGTATCAGGAGCAGGTATTCACCGAAATGACGTTCAATTCGTGCTAGTTAAAATGAGGGTATTTGTTTGCAGTTTTACAAATTTATAAGTATTGTGTATAAAAAGCCATGAGTCAAAAAAGCATGAGTCAAAAAATAAAAACTATTTCTGCTTCTGATGCCTGGAAGCTATGTCAGCAAGATCCAAGAACTTTGTTGATTGATGTTCGTTCTAGCATGGAATACCTTTTTGTCGGGCATCCACAGGGTGCTGTTCATATTCCGTGGATTGATGAGCCGGACTGGGTAATCAATAAAGACTTTGCAACAGAAATTAGAAAGTTGTTGCTGGGTGGTTCAGCAGATTCGTCACATGAGGTTGCTATTGTATTAATTTGCCGCAGTGGAAATCGTTCTGCAGAGGCGGGTGCTTTGCTTGTTGATGAAGGGTTGAAAAACATTTACAACATTGAACATGGTTTCGAAGGGAAGCTAGATGATGACCATCATCGTAGTACGCTTGGTGGTTGGCGTTATCATCAACTACCGTGGGAGCAGTGTTGAGATAATCTTTGCCGCGAAAGACGCAAAGAATGCAAATAAAAATTGTGCACTTCTAAAGCTGTAGGCGAGGTTAACTAGCATAATCAGCAATTAGCATATGGATAATACTAAAATACCAATTTGCGTATATTAAACCGCACAAAAATTTTTAGTTTTTTAGTTTTTTAGTTAGTCTTGTCAGCAATTGCTATCACAGCAGTCGCTACCGCCCGGTTTTACCGCTTCAATGGTTGCAGATAAAACGTATTCTTCTACCCCGCGACCGGGTGCCCAGTCTTTAATAAATTCTTTTGAATCGTCTTTGGGTGCAATTTTTATTTGTTCATAACCGCAGTTTTCCAAAATATTTTGTAACTCGCCAATTAGTGAAGCGCCTGCCATGCAGCCTGAATATAGGGCAAGATCATTTTTTATCGTATCGGGTAATTCGGCGCTGGCAACAATATCTGAAATCGCAAGGCGACCACCGGGTTTCAATACACGAAAAGCTTCACTAAAAACCTGTTGTTTATCGGGTGATAGATTTATCACGCAATTTGAAATAATGACATCAATTGCTTCATCTGCAACGGGCATATGTTCGATTTCACCCAGACGAAATTCTACCTGTTGGTATTTTCCTTTCACTGCATTTGCGCGTGCTTTTGAAATCATGGTCGGGGTCATATCAATGCCGATGACGCGACCTTTTTCACCTGTTTCTGCGGCCGCAAGAAAGCAATCGAAACCGCCGCCACTGCCAAGGTCTAAAATGGTTTCGCCGGGTTTAATACTGGCGATTGCACGAGGGTTACCGCAACCTAAACCCATATCCGCACCTTCGGGAACGTCGTTTAGATCACCTTCGCTATAGCCTAGCCGTGTTGAAACCAGAGTGTTAATGGCGGCATCGTCAGACACGCCACAACAGCTTGATTGCGTGCCGCAACTGTCGCCGCTATCACTGGCTTCGGCAACTTGTGAATAACTTTCGCGCACATTCTGGCGGATTTCGTCTGCTTGTTTCTGGTCCATAATAACCTCTCTAAAATAATTTCTGATTGATATTTTCACTGGCAAACAAGTGTTGTAAATGTTCCAGTGCGTCTGTGTTGACGGAACAGTGAATTTGTTTTCCTTTGCGTTTCATATCGATTAAACCGGCATGATTGAGTTCTTTTAGATGATGCGATAATGTTGATGCAGCAATATCAAGTTGCGAATCAAGGTCGCCAACGCAGCAACTAAACACTTCGTCGCTTGCACAACTGGTGCCTGGCGTGCAACAGCTAGTGAGAATGTTATATATCTTCAAACGATGTGTGTTGGAGAGCGCTTTGAAGATATTCGTCATTTGCTGCATGTTTATTTGTTTTGTACCCATGGTTTTATGATTCGACATATTTAGAATTATAAAAGTATAAAAAATAAAAGCAAGTCTTTTTTTACGGTATGATTAGTTTCATTACTGAATTTTAGACAAAAAATTTTAGATAAAAATATGCCAACGCCACTCACCAATGAAGAAAAACTTCGGCTTGAAGAACGGTTATTTGAATTAACTCAGGAGCACCGAGATCTTGATGATGTGATTAAGCATCTGGTGGCTTCACCTGAAGTTGAAGAATTACAGCTGAAACGCTTCAAGAAACGAAAGCTATTTCTTAAAGATAATATTGCCAAACTGAAAAATTCATTAATCCCTGATATTTTGGCTTAGGAATTACTGTGAAGTATTGCTCGGAATGCGGTGAAAAAGTTAGTCAATTGGTGCCTGAAGGGGATAATCGTCCTCGGTTTGTCTGCCAAAGTTGCGACACGATTCATTATCAAAATCCCAAAATAGTGACGGGTTGTATTGCTGAGTGGCAGGACAGTATTTTGCTGTGTAAACGTGCAATCGAGCCGCGCCATGGTTACTGGACCTTGCCTGCGGGTTTTATGGAAAATGGCGAAACCAATTTAGAAGGGGCGGCGCGCGAGACAGCAGAAGAGGCTAATGCGCAGTTACAAAATATGCAGCTGTTTTGTGTGTTTAGCATTCCGCATATCAGTCAGGTTTACACCATGTATCGTGGTGATTTAATTGATGGTTTAGCAAGCCCCGGTATTGAAAGTCTGGAGGTTGCATTGGTTGAAGAAAATAACATTCCGTGGAACGATATGGCTTTTCGGGTTGTGACTGAAACCTTAAAACTTTATTACCGAGATAAAGAACAAGGTCTGCTTAAATTAGGAAGTTGTGAAACGCACTACGGAGATATTCGCAAGCAGGTGGATGGCTCGTTAGTGGTCAATTTTTATTAGTTCAGACTTGAGCTGGCAATCATGAAAATATACTTATGCCGCGAAGGACGCAAAGTGCGCGAATAAAAACAATAACATTGTTAGTTATGTAGGTTGGATGCATAACCCGACGGTTTAAATTTATAAGATTTTTATTTGCGCACTTCGCGGCAAAAATACTTTAGTTTGTAAGTCTGCTTATGGCCGCGAGCAGATATTCTAGTTGAAACAGATTTTTATCAAATCAAATATTAGT
>CAZCOZ010000002.1:26314-47226 GCA_964500555.1 uncultured Thiotrichaceae bacterium
TGGCCGCGAGCAGATATTCTAGTTGAAACAGATTTTTATCAAATCAAATATTAGTAGTATTTTTTAAGATTAAATATTATTGGTTTCAATATCGCCTAAAAATTCGTCAGAGTTGTTTTTTCCTATATCAAAAATTTTTCTATAAAAAAGTAATTCATTTTCTAACGATTGCATGATCGTTTCTGCTTTTCTAAAGCCATGTTGTTCTCCGTCAAAATATTGTGCTGCTACTGGCAGGCCTTTTTTCTTAAGTGCGGCAACCATTGTTTCTGCCTGTTCTTTTGGTACGACGCGATCTTCTGTGCCCTGAAAGAAAATGACCGGGCAGTTGAGTTGCTCTGTAAAATTAATGGGGGAACGTTGCTGGTAAATATTTTTGTCTTCGGGGTAGGGTCCAATAAGTCGATCAAGATAACGGGATTCAAATTTATGCGTGTCACTGGCTAAACTTGTCAGTTCAGATATTCCGTAATAACTTGCGCCAGCAGAGAACACATTTTCGAAAGTTAAAGCGGCTAATACTGTGTAACCACCTGCGCTGCTGCCACGAATAATTAATTGATCTTTATGTGCAAGGTTTTGTGTAACAGCATAGAGTGCGGCATCACAACAATCTTCAACGTCACGTTTTCCCCAGTTTTTATTGAGGCGCAAACGATATTTTTTTCCGTAACCGGTGCTGCCACTGTAGTTGACATCGAGTAAGGCAAAACCGCGAGAGGTCCAAAATTGTTTTTTTGGATCGAGAGCAAGACTTGATTGCCCGGTCGGCCCGCCATGACAGATTACGATAAGAGGCGGCTGTTCTGTATTGGTTGCGTAGTCAGGATTTGTTGGCGGATAGTAGTTAGCGAATACAGTTTGCTTATGTCTATTAGTAAACTGAATTATTTGCGCAGTAGAATAATAGTTTTCTGTAACAGGTAGGTGACTTGTTGTTTTTATAATTTTAGTGAGTAATTTGTTTTTATTTTCACCAGATAAATCCTGTTTGACGAATCTCCCCGATACCAATTGTGGGAAACAGGTCGATGATGCAGCGATAAAACATATTTTTGAATTATGGCTGCGGATATTGCCGAATTCCAGCCAGTCGTTTTCTAACAGGGATAATATTGGTTTGTCGTTTTGCGATACCTGATTTAGACATAACGTCGCAAGTTGAATTGAGCTGTCTGTATGAAAACTACAGACAATCGTTTGCGTATCAATAAAAGCATAAGTTGATTGTGCGAATACCCATTGTGGCAAACCGAATTCTTTTTCCCCGTAAGTTAGTTGCTGGTTTGTTGTTTTTCCAGGTGTATCAAGATGGCGGTATAAATGCCACCAGTCAGATTTGTCAGAAATAAAATATAAAATATCGTCTGGTGACCATTGTGGCTGAAATATCGCCGCAGAGTTAGCATCAGACATAGAGCCTGCGATAATTTTTTCATTAACAAGTTGTGAATCGTTATCGATAGAAGCCAGAAAAAGTTGATTGCCATCCCATGGCATGTTCGGATGATTCCATGATTGCCAACATAATTGAGTTGATGTGCTGTTAAGCCTGGGGCTTGCATAAAAATCGTTTCCCGCCACCATGGTGGTGATTTCTCCATTGTCAATATTGATACTGACGATACTATTAATAACGGTTGCGTGTTTCGATTCAGAATCGATTGTATGTGTTTCAGCAATAGCAATTAAACGATGGAATTTTTTGTCATAACAAAAATCAGCAAAACGTTGGTCAGGTGACTGGGTAATGCGGGTACATTTATTGCTAGCAACAGAATAAATCTCCTGATCACTATCATTTATAAAATAAATTGTGGGTGATTCATTATTTACATCGTCAAGACAGTAACAGCCACCGCCATATTCGTGTACGCGAGATCGCGCGCTGTATGGTTCGGGTAATAAGTCATAACTATCATGGTCACTATTGCCTCTATTATCACTATCGCTTACTTTTACAATAACGCAACGCCCGTTTTCCTGTGGTCGGCGTTCAATGTAATAAAGTGAATTCGCGCAAGGTAAAGGTTCATCAATGCTGATACTGTCGCTAACAATAAGTTCTGAACTTATCTTTGATGACCAATTGCCGCATAGAGTGGAAGTGTGTTGACTTGACATAATTAATGGTTAATGAGCAGAGTAATGTTGATAGAATAGTTGTCTATTAAACCGTATTCTAAAATAAATATAGAAGTCAATGTTGGTAGTATTTATGATTTAGAGTACTTTCTTAACAAAATCAGTTGTAAGGCTCTAAAAAAGGAAAGGTAGTGCATTGTTAGCGTTGGCAGGTTTATTTGTTGGTAGTGGTGTTTTGTTGTTAGTGGTGGGTATATTCATCGCAAAGCAATATACTCTGCGGGCAAAATTAGTGATAGCGTTTGTGGTGATTGTTTTAATATCACTTGCTGTTTTGGCTGTGCTCGACGGATACGTTATGCGAGACCATCTTGTTAACGGGGCCAATAAATCGTTAAGTTCAGCAGCAAAAAGTTATGCTCAACGAATAGATCGTTTTAACCGGCGCAATGCCCGCTTCCTGGAAACAGAAGCTGCGTTACCTGCTGTCAATTTATTTCTTACACGTAATGCAGAGTCGCCATTTAATCGCCAAACATTGTTAGAAATTTTGCGTGCCCTGAAATCTCGGCAGGGCGAAAAAATACAATCGTACGCAATATTAAATCATCAAGGTATAAATATTCTTGATACCAATATTGAAAATATTGGCAGTGACGAAAGTAAAAAAGATTATTACTCTATCTTTTTTGATAAAAAATCAACCAGCAGTTATCGCTCACCAATTATTTTTGATAAAGGTCAATCGCAAGCCTCGATGGTTTTTAGCAGTGCAATTATTGATTTATCTGGGAAATTTATTGGTGTATTAAGAGCAAAGTATGATACCGATATTTATGAAACATTATTTGATAGAAAAAAAGAGCTGGCTGGCCGAGGCTCATTTGCAGTTTTGTTAGATGAAAATTATTTACGACTAGTGCATGGGAGGCGTGCTGACCTTAAATATACCCTGGCCGGTAAATTTTCTGCTGAAGATATAAAAGCATTGCAAAAAAATAATCGGCTACCGAAAAATTTACCCGATGCGTTTTATGAAAAGACGGAATGGATTGATGCCGTTCGCAAAGCAACATTTATTTCGCCTATTATTGAAACTAAATTTTATGGATCGGGCATAGTATTGTTTTCTTCTGCGGTTATAAAGCTTGAAACGGTTCCGTGGACAATAATCGTTTCGCAGCCACAAAGTGTTTTTCTTGAGCCGGTTGCAGAGCAGTTGCAGACTGCACTATTGGTCGTGGCAGCGATTATTTTTATGGTTGTATTGATTGTTATAGGGGCAACTCGATTTTTACTCGGGCCTGTGAAGCGTTTAACTGCTGTGGTGAGAAATATAGCCGACGGTGATTTGCAGGCAAAAGCAAATGTTGAAGCGAATGACGAGATAGGAAGCTTGGCCAGCGCTTTTAATGATATGACGCAAAGCATTAATAACTTAATTGTTGATCTGGAAGATGAAGTTGGGAATCATAAATTAACAGCGGACAGTTTGCACAAGCTTTCACAGGCGATAGAGCAAAGTCCAGTGTCAGTAATGATTACAGACTTGGAGGGGAATATAGAATATGTTAATCCACAATTATGTGCGATAACGGGTTATGCAGAATCCGATTTAATGGGTAGAAATTCTCGAATATTAAAATCGGATAGCACGCCTGATATACAGTTTAAGAACATGTGGGACGCTATTGTTGCCGGGAAATCATGGGCGGGTGAGCTCTATAATAAAAAGAAAAATGGTGATTTATTTTGGGAAAATGTCACTGTCTCTCCAATTAAAAATAAACAGAATAAAAATACGCACTATCTGGCAATTAAGGAAGATATTTCTTTGCGCAAAGATTATGAGGAACGTTTATTGTATCAAGCCAGTTACGATAAATTAACGGATCTTCCTAATCGCTCTTTGGCTTATGATCGTATTCAACAGGCAATTGCAAATGCTATTGGCGAAGAAAAACATTTGGCCGTGTTGTATATGGACTTTGATAACTTTAAAAATATTAATGATACCTTAGGGCATGAAGCTGGCGATGAGTTTTTAAAATATATGGCGGGGCGATTAAAATCCTGTGTGCGAGATTTTGATACGGTTGCGCGTTTGGGTGGCGATGAGTTTTTGATTATGTTGGTCGAAATGGATTCGGTTGATGAAGGTTTGCCCAATGAAAATATACCCAATGACGCAAAAGCCATTCCCTTTGAAGATATTGTTAAACAAAAAACAGAAGAAATATTAAATCACATCTCTCGGCCCTGCGTGATTCAGGAAATGGAATTTTCTGTTACGGCCAGTGTAGGTGTCGCTATTTTTCCACAGGATGGCGACGATCCGCATGTATTACTCAGAAATTCAGATACCGCGATGTATCGTAGCAAAAGGAAGGGTCGCGCCACCTATGAAATGTTTACCCAGGAAATGGGTGATGTAGTAATGAAGCAAGTTGAGATTGATAATAAGTTAAGACATGCTTTAGAGAACGGCGATTTTTATCTTAAGTACCAGGCCTTGCTGGATGCAAAAACACAAACCGTTCTTGGTGCAGAAGCGTTAATTCGCTGGGATGATGAAGTTTTAGGTGAGGTCTCGCCGGATGAATTTATTCCGCTTGCTGAAGAAAGCGGGTTGATTGTTGATATTGGTAATTGGGTATTAGATACTGGTTTGGCGACGGTGAAACGCTGGCGTGATAAATCAGATTCGAAAGATATTTATATCGCGATCAATCTATCGAGTCGGCAGTTTCGAGCAAAAGATATTGTACAAACGATTGCAGAAAAATTGCAGCGATATGATTTGCCAGGTTCGTGTCTTGAGTTAGAAATTACTGAACGTTTGTTGATGAAAGATGTGCCGTTAGTCGTCAATATATTAAATCAATTTAAAGCCATGGGTATTCGTTTATCGATAGATGATTTTGGTACAGGTTACTCGTCATTAAGTTATCTAAAGCGTTTTCCATTCGATGTGCTAAAAATTGATCGATCGTTTATTTCAGGTATTGGCGAGAACAAAGATGACTCCGCATTGTGTGATGCGATTATTGCTATGTCGCATAGTCTGGGTTTGAGTATTATCGGCGAGGGTGTCGAAAATAAGGAACAGTTTAATTATTTGAATGAGCGTGGTGTAGAAATACTGCAGGGTTATTACATTAGTGAGCCCATGCTGGCGGATGATTTTCTTGCTTTTATTAGCCTTTCTGGGTGGTTGGATACAACAGCTTAATGCGGAATTGATCAAAGTATCAATTAATTATAGTATCTATGAAATTTACACGCGATATGCTGAAACAGAACTATGTTAAAATGTCGCTTTATTAGCTATCTAGAAATTATGGCAAAAAGCCCTATATCAGTCATGAATGCAGAACAAAAAATGCTACGCACCCATAAAGTAATGGAAGCTCTTGATGGTTGGGGTTTGAGCGGTGAACAAATACTGGCTCTGCTGGATCTGCCGGAGACAGAGCGTACTCGTCATTTAGCTAAATATCGAAAAGATACGCCGTTTCCTGATGAAGAAAAGTTGAATAATAGATTAACATTTTTGTTGGGCATTATTGATGCACTGCGTACAACCTACCCTAGAAATTTGCAGATGGGTGCGCGCTGGATGGCCGCACCACATATTCGACTAAAAAATCGTTGTCCTTTGCAAGCGATGTTGGAAGATGGTGAGACGGGTGTAATTGCTGTTTTGTCTGAACTGGATTGTGCTTATGCCTGGGAATTAAGTGGCTCCAATCTTAAGTAGAAAAGCGTAAATAGAAAGGTTTAAATAGAAAAGCTTAATTTTTAAAGGGTGGGTTCTTGACGATTTATCTGCGGCTATTTATTTACTACCACGAATTAATTCATACGCTTTTCTGATTTCCTGCGTTTTTTCTGTTGCCAATGCAATCATCTCATCAGGTAAGCCTTTAGAAACAAGTTTGTCCGGATGATGTTGGCTCATTAGGCGACGATAAGCTTTTTTAATATCAGTTTCACTATCATTTTTGTTAACGCCTAATATTTTATATGCCTGGGTAAGTGTTAATTTATTGCTGGTGCTTGCCGCTGCACCATTGGCTATATTGAATAAATGATCAATATTGATTTTAGAGAAACCAAGAACATCACCAATAGTATAAATAATTTTTTTCTCGTTAACATCAAGTTTGCCGTCAGATAGCGCTGTAGCAATTTGAATTTCAACAAACATCTGCACAAGATTTCGTCGGCGATGACACTCTCGTTTAAACTGTTTTAATATATCAATGAGAGGGAAGTCGTCAGCTTTTCCCTGGTCAAAAAATTTAATAGCGGCACTACGTTGTTGGGCAGAAAGTTGCATCTGATCCATGATATTTTTAGCCGCTGCTATTTCATCTTTACTTACATGGCCATCGGCTTTCGCAACATGCCCCATAACAGAAAATGTAGTGGTAAAGAATGCAGCTTGAACACGTTCCTGATTACCCATGCTTGCATTACCCAGGCCAGCCTGGCCATCAATGCGGTCGCCCATACTGATGCCACGATCAAGATTGCCACCAAGTGCTGCACCGATCATCGCACCTAACGGTCCACCAAACATGAAGCCCAACGAGCCGCCGATAAATGTTCCCCACCAAGCCATTTTTTATACCTAAGGTAATTGTTAATCAGATAAGTGTTAATCAAATAAGTTACTGGTTGAATTTTAGCATTTATGGCGAGCGTGTAAGCGAAAGCCTGACTATTTTTGTAGCGTTTTTATATGCAGTATTAGTTGGTCAAGTATTTGTTCTGAGGTTTCGGATTCGAGTAATAGCTGTTTTTGCTTATTGCTGATAGGGAGTAGTTCGGCCAGGCGATAGCAAATATCAGACGTATTATTGAAATCTACCTTATCCTGATATTGTTCAGCGAAAGGGTGGCTTAATAACTGTTTCAAGGTATCGACGAGTGGCGAAAAGGGTTGTGGTAGAGGGCGGTTTTCATCAATGTTCGATGTCAAAGGTTTTGCTTCGGCGAACAGTAAACCATCATCCCTTACTGTGCTGTTAGAAAGTTGTGCGCGGTAGACGGCTTGCACGGTTATACCAAGTAATCCGTTAGGCAAAGATTGCCAGTCAATAATATCGACATAACAACCCGTGCAATATATTTGTGGTGTAGTGCCGACTTCTTTGCCGTCACTAATTAACACAATGACGAACCCCTTTTGTTGTTTCATGCAATCTTTGATCAACGATAAATAGCGCTGTTCAAAAATTTGTAGGGGCAAAATGCTGCCAGGAAAAAGTACGGTGTTTAACGGAAATAAAGCATATTTCATGATGTTATTATGCCCTATGCGAAGAAATAAATACAAAGGTCTCGAATTAAATGCCGCTTGATGGTTTTAAAAATCCGAAGTTTATAAATCAAGCGGTGCGTGATTTAGCATGGGCAATATCAACACCACCGATTATTTCTTCCGCAGTCTATCCATGTCGTTGGCCTGCGTCCGCATGGTATCAGGAAATCTATAAAGATACGCTGCCGTGGTTTCGTGAGCTTGACCAGGATTGTTCCTCGTTAGATAGTTTGCTATCTCAGCAAAAAGATAGACGGCTAGGAAAATATTTTGAAACCTTGTGGTTTTACTGGCTTAGTCATCATCCACGTTATGAAGTACTTGCGCACAATTTACAAATTATTATTGATGGTGAAACGTTGGGTGAAATTGATTTTATTCTGTTTGATAAAAAAAATAAAAAAATATTGCACTGGGAAATGGCCGTTAAATTTTATTTAGGTATTGATGATACTCGGCAGATGAGTAACTGGCATGGCCCAAATTTACGCGATCGACTAGACATCAAATTTAATCATTTACTGAATAAGCAAAGTGTAATTAGTGAAGATCGTCGGGTGGCAGCGTGGTTGCAGGAACAGGGTTTATCGATTGATCAATGTGTGGTTATTTTAAAAGGTCGTTTGTATTATCACTGGTCTCAGTTTGTAGATAAAGGGTTTGCAAATAAAGAGTTAGGAAGTAAATCGTTAGAGAGTGAAAAATTAAACATGGAAAAATTAGAAGAGATAGATAAAGTTAGCGGCGAAGATGCCGAAAAGATAATACCGCCAGAGCAGGCGCCAGCTGAGCATTTGCGTAGTAAATGGTTTAGAAAAAGTGAATTCGGTGCATTGTTTGGTAGTCAACAGAGATTTTTACCGCTGATAAATAGTGGGTGGCTGGAAGCTGTGCCGACAGACGGTATGGTCGGAGTAATTTCTAGGGAAGAATTATTTAAGTCTTTATCTAATAAGGAATTACGATTGCCAGTACATCTGCAGCTGTACAAAGGCGATATAGCGGGCGATAGAATATTTGTAGTCAATGAGACCTGGTCTAAAAATGGCTAATTGTTCTCTGACATTTTTCGATAAGTTGGATATAATATGAACACGAATAGTATTAACACGAATAGCACGAGCATGAAAAAATTATCTCAGAACTTTCCGATGCAACGTAGTGAAATTGTCACTATGTTGCAACAGCATAAAATTTCACCAACACGACAACGAGTGGAAATTGCAGAGTTTATCTTCAAGCAACCACAGCATTTATCTGCGGAGGCAATTCTTGGAGGTGTTACTGCTGCGGGTAATCGCGTCTCACGTGCAACGGTTTATAACACAATGGGGTTGTTTGCGCGTGAAGGCGTGGTTAACGAAGTGTTGATTGACAGGGAGCGTGTTTTTTATGATTCTAATACGGATGTTCATCAGCATATTTATAATATAGACACAGGTGAGTTAGCGGATGTTTATGATGCTGCCGTTACGCTGACATCAGATGTCATCATTGATGATAATCTGAAAATTGTTGATACAAGTGTGGTGTTTAAAGTAACGGGGAAAAATAGAGCAGAAAAATAATTTCGAAAAAAGTCCCAAAAGAATAAAGAAAAGAAAAAGCCTGAGTGTGAATAATACTCAGGCTTTTTTATGAAAGCTACAAAATATTATTGAATCATGAAAGATCATTCACTAATGAATCACGTATATTGTTCTCAACTGGACTAATTGTTTTTTGATAATTTTTGTGTTCAACACCAGCAGAAATTGCTGCATTTGTTTTTAAAGATGCGATCATATCACTATCAAGTTCAAACCGTAGAAAGTGAACGGCAGAGGTCTTTTGTTCTGTATCTCTTTCTAAATCTTCATCTGCAATTGCGTAAATTTTTTCATGATCAGCAACTTGCATCCAGACTAAATCTTCAACACCGATGAGTTGTGTTAGCATTTTCTGGCGTTCATCAACATCGGTATACTGAATCATCATTGTGGCTTTCCAGTTTGACCCATCAGGAATAAGTGGATTGTATGCACTAAGCTCTTCTTCTATACCTGCTGCATCAAATATTTTTTCCGCTTTTAGCATTTCCTGAATTTGATATTGCATAATGAGTTTGTCTTCAAATAACAGCAAAATATTATCGCCAAGTTCCAGTCGGCGATTTTCTTTGTGGGCGATTATTTTCTTGCGAAATGCGTCGCGCATTTCTGTGTATTCTTCTAAACTGTATAAATCTTTACGGGTAAGCTTTGACATGTAATTCTCTGTGTTTGTAACTTGTGCTTAAATTTCAACGTTATGTTTTTTAAATAAAAAGTCTAAATATTATAGGCTTTGCGAATCAACGAAATGGGATGAATCGGTTTGCTTCCATCCGCCAAACCCGCTTCAATATGGTGACCGGCCATTGCGCAGTCACTGGTGTAAACGTCAGCGCCTTGTTGTTTCACCTTGTTCACCACGGGCTTGCATATTTTCATCGCGGTATCATGAAATTCACTTTTGAAAGTGTAGGTGCCATCATGTCCCGAACAACGTTCTATTGGTAAAACTTCGGTGTCTGGAATCAATTCTAAAACTTCACGTGTTTTCATACCAATGCGTTGCACACGTTGGTGGCAGGCAACGTGGTAAGAGATTTTTCCTAGCGGCGTTTTAAATTCAGTGTTTAATTTGTCGGCTTTGTGACGAAGCATTAAATATTGAAAAGGATCAAACATGGCTTGTTGAACTTTAATAACGTCAGCATCATCAGGATACATTAAAGGTAATTCCTGCTTGAACATTAAGGTGCATGACGGTACAGGTGTCACAATATCCCAGCCTTCATCAACTAATTTGGCAAGAATTTTTATGTTTGCATTTTTTGCTTTTTTAACCGAATTAAGATCACCCAGTTCAAGTTTTGGCATGCCGCAACATTGCGTGTTTTGAACCAGCTGTACCTGTAAATTATTATGTTCAAAAACTTTTATTAAATCTTCGCCAATAACCGGCTCGTTGTAATTGCCATAACAGGTTGCAAAAACAGCAACTTTACCAGTAGTAGTTTTAGTTGTTTCAGGTGTGATCGTTTTTACGCTGCGCTTTTTATCTCGTTTAACTAAGGTGTTCGAATCATATTTTGGTAATATTGCATCAGGGTGAATGCCTAATGTTTTATCCATAATTTTTCGCGTTAAGCCATTGCTGTTTACCGCATTGACGGTTTGCGTGATAACGGGAATAGAGGCAAATTTTCCGATCGTGTCAGTCGACGTGATTAATTTGTCACGTAGTTTCGTTTCACCTTTTTTAAATTTAATTGCCTTGGCGCGCAACATCAAATGTGGAAAATCGACATTCCATTCATGCGGTGGCACATAAGGGCATTTCGTTAAATAGCATAAGTCGCAAAGAAAGCAGTCGTCGACAACCTTCCAGTAATCTTTTTTAGCGATACCATCAACTTCCATGGTGTCGGATTCATCCACAAGATCAAATAAGGTTGGGAAGGAACCACATAAACTGACGCAACGTCGGCAACCGTGACAGATATCGTAGACGCGTTCGAGTTCAGTAAAAAGATTTTCTTCATCCCAAAATTCAGCGGTTTCCTGGCCTAAGGGGTGTCGGGTGGGTGCTTCTAAACTGCCTTCTCTCATGGTTTTGTACTCGATAGATTAGTTAGCTATAAATGTTGGATGAAAAAAAGGCCAGCCACATGCGTCTGCTCGGCTGGCCTTCTGGTAGAAAAGTCGATGTCGACTTAGTCCGTGCAGTTTTAATCCATGTTATCTAATGCTTTCTGAAAACGGTTAGCGTGTGAGCGTTCTGCTTTCGCTAATGTTTCAAACCAGTCAGCAATTTCATCAAAGCTTTCATTGCGTGCAGTTTTTGCCATACCTGGGTACATATCAGTGTACTCGTGCGTTTCGCCAGCAATTGCCGCTTTTAAATTGTCGCTAGTTGCGCCAATGGGTAGACCTGTTGCTGGATCGCCTGTTTCTTCCAGGTATTCAAGGTGACCATGTGCATGGCCAGTTTCGCCTTCTGCTGTAGAGCGGAATACGGCAGATACATCGTTGTAACCTTCAACGTCCGCTTTTGCTGCGAAATAAAGGTAGCGGCGGTTTGCCTGTGACTCACCTGAAAATGCGTCTTTAAGATTTTGTTCTGTTTGACTGTCTTTTAATCCCATCTTAGTGTCTCCGGTTGGGTAAGTTAGTATTTGTCTAGAATTTAAGATTCCATCTAAAAAACTGTGACAGATTCTACACTAGTTCATTGCTGGATCGAGTCTAAATTGGAGAGATATGCATGTCAACAAAAATATTACTTTATGCAGTGCTGTATTTTAGTATTTTCAGTGTCGTGACTCAACAATAAGTCTAAAGCCTAAAACAGAATATGCTTTATCCGGCGCATCGGCGGCACGATAAGCAGGCCGAATTAAGTGAGGTGGGCAGTGATAAGAGCCGCCACGGCGCACTCTTTTCGTGCCCTGGTTGGGGCCTTGTGGATTAACTTTGACTGAGTTCTTATATGTGTCCGGATTATACCAGTCAGCCACCCATTCCCAGGCGTTGCCGTACATATCATGTAATCCCCAGTCATTCGCCTTTAGCTGTGCGACGGGCTGAATCTCACCATTGGAGCTCAGTCGATACCAGGCGTATTCATCCATTTCAAGTTTTGAAAAAGGGCGTAATTCAGTGCTGCCTGCACGCGCGGCATATTCCCATTCCGCTTCAGTGGGCAGGCGATATTGTAGCGCGTTAGATTGTTGATTCAACTTGTCGATAAAGCGATTCACGTCCGTCCAGGAAACAGATACCACAGGCAATTGCTGCCAGTTTTTTTTCTGCCAGTGTTCCACTGGCCCCGGTTTGGTTTGCATAATTTTAAACCAGACTTCCTGCGTCACTTCCGTTTGTGAGAGTTGAAAGGGTTTTTCGAAAATAACCGTATGTGCCGGTGTTTCATCTTTAATCATCGCGGCTTTTGGATCGGGGAGATCGGCGATGGCTTCAGTCAAATCGAAGGTGCCCATAACAAACTGACCAGCGGGGATGGTGACAAATCTAAGGTTAATGAGACTGCTGGTCGTAATTTTTGTGTTGGAATCGGCATGGATGGGTAATGCAAATGAGTAAAATAATATGGCAGCCAGTAGCCATTTTATTTTAACTATGCCCGTTTTATGCGAACTGAAAAGAGTATTCGTTTTTTGCATAATCAATGTTCCATTATAAGGTGTATTGATATCGACAATACTTTATCATCCCAGTTCGGTATTATGCTTCCTATCAATTTTATTTATAGCAATTTTAATTTTTTAGTTTGAACTTTCAGGCTATATTTTTGGAGTATTTCTAATGACACGTGAAGTCGATGTCGCCATTATAGGAGCGGGTAGCGCCGGTTTGTTTGCCATGTCACAGGTGAAACGTGAGACGGATAATTACGTTTTGATTAACGGCGGTGAGTTAGGTACAACCTGCGCGCGTGTTGGTTGTATGCCGTCTAAAGTTTTAATTCAGGTGGCGGAAGATTTTCATCGCAAAAGTATTTTTGATCGAGAAGGTATTGATGGTGCAGAAGGGCTTTCTGTCGACGTGCCAGCCAGTCTGGAACATGTGCAAGATATGCGTGATGTGTTTGTTGATAAAACGCTGAGCGTGACGGATGAAATGGATGCTGAACATTTGATCGAAGGTTATGCCAAATTTATCGCCAATGACACGCTAGAGGTTAATGGCGAACAAATAAAAGCGAAGTGCATAATCATTGCCACCGGTTCGGCGCCAATCGTGCCAAAAGCATGGCAGGATTTTTCTGACGATATTCTTACCACGGATGATTTTTTTGAGCTGGAAGACTTGCCCGAGTCGATGGCGGTGATTGGTCTGGGTTCAATTGGTTTAGAAATAGGCCAGTCGTTGCATCGCCTTGGCGTTAAAGTATCAGCGGTTGATCAGTTAGAAACGATTGCTAAATTAGAAGACGAGCAGGTGAACCAACTGGCAATAACGGTGCTTAGTCGCGAGTTTCCTTTATGGCTGGGCCATGCTGCAACACTGGAAAAAGTTGACGGCGGTATTCAATTAATAGCCGGTGAAAATCAACAGACCGTTGATAAAGTATTAGCGAGTCTTGGTCGCAAACCCAATCTCGACAATTTAAATCTTGCTGCCACCGATATAAAACTCGATGAAAATGGCATTCCTGTTTTTGATCCACTCAGCATGCAACTAGGCGATCTGCCGATTTTTATCGCAGGCGATGTAAATATCGATCGTCCTATATTGCATGAAGCCGGGCATGAAGGTCGCGTGGCAGGTTATAACGCAGCACAGTTTCTGGCGAATAAAAAGATTGAAAAATTCAAACGCAAAGTACCAATGGGTATTACATTTTGTGACCCCAATATCGCAACCGTTGGCGCGCAGTTGTCTGAATTAAATCAGGATGAAATTGCGATTGGTGAAATTCAGTTTGCACCTGTTGGGCGTGCGCTCATCATTGGGAAAAACCGCGGCTTACTTAAAGTATATGTGCAAAAATCAGATGGTTTGTTATTGGGCGCATGCATGTGCTGTGTGCACGCGGAACATCTTGCGCATTTAATTGCCTGGTCGATTCAAAATGGCATGACGGTTTTTGATATGTTAAAAATGCCATTTTATCATCCGGTTATTGAAGAGGCATTGCAAGCAGCGCTTTATGATGTCTTGCCAAAACTGGATGTTAAACAAGATTTAGTTGAGCTTGAACGTCTTTAGATGGCTCGATAAAAAAACCTGATAAAAAATCTGATACATTAAATACTAATAAAGTGACCGCCTCCAAAACTAATTTTGATACGAATTTCGCCACAAATTTCGATAAGCGATTACTAATCGAACAAATACGTTATATCGAAAAAGAAAAAACGCTTGATTACGATGTTGAAGAAGTACCTGGTTCACGTCAGCATGATTTTGAAGGCAAGCTCTATCAACGGGCGCAGTATTTAGTTGACCGCTATGATTTAGGTTCATCGTTAGAGCAAGCTGCTAAACGCTTTCGCTATGCTAATGCCGTAGCATTAATCATAGCGGCATTGCTCGGCGCGCTCGGTATCACCTATGCTATTACTGATGTTATCGGCAGTAATCATACGATTAATATTTACGGCTTATTACTGGTTCTGCTCGGTTTTAATTTTATCTCTATGCTGTTGTGGTTAATTGGCGTTAGCCTGAATATGGAAGGTTTGACATCGGGAGCACTTGCTCGGTTAACAAGTTGGCTGTCCAGCCATTTTGGTAATAAAAATAATCCTGATAGTGAGGTTGGTGCGCAGGCTGATCGTGCATGGCTTGCCTGTCATTTTAGTGACCGTGTTGGAAAATGGCAGTTCAGTCGAATTACGCATCGCTTATGGCTGGTGTATTTGTTCACGGGACTGATTTTTTTAGTGCTATTGCTGATGGTTCGACAGTACGACTTTGTCTGGGGTACAACGCTGTTATCCGATAATATTTTTGTGAAACTAACCGATGTTCTCAGTGCGCCATTACAGGTATTAGGTTTTACTACGCCGACGTTGGAGCAAATTCAAGACACGCGCATAGGTGTCGAGCAATTATTAACCGCTGAACATCGTAGTCATTGGGCGCAATTTTTATTGGGTGCGTTATTATGTTTTGGTATCCTGCCGCGAATATTATTCTGGTTCTGGTCGGTACTGATGCATACGAATGCCCGTCGTCATTTCACACTTGATTATTATCTTCCGTATTACATTCGCCTGCGTCAGCAATTAGTGCCGTTAGCAACGCATGGTCAAATTGTCGATGCCGATACCTCACCTCCGGTTGTTTCTGAAACACCGACCAAAACAACTGTGCAACATGCACTACCAGATGTGCTATTAGAAAAAGCGAAGTGGGTAGCAGTTGAACCGGGTAACAATATCAACTGGCCGCCATCGCCGGTTACTGCAGATAATAATCTGGGACAAATTATTGATCGTGATTCAATGAAACGTATTCTGGATGGTTTGCAACAGACTCGTTCTGTTATTGCTGTGGCGGTATCAGCAGCTCGGCCACCTGATCGTGGTGTGCAACGTATGATCGCTCAATTAACATCGAGTAGTGAGCAATGCTGGTTGGTGCTATTAAAAAATAATGAGGATGAAGCTATTGCGAC
The DNA here is from genome assembly GCA_964500555.1 of uncultured Thiotrichaceae bacterium. Lineage (GTDB taxonomy): Bacteria > Pseudomonadota > Gammaproteobacteria > SZUA-229 > SZUA-229. The sequence goes on from CAZCOZ010000002.1 coordinate 41,898, forward strand.
AACGCGATTAGCCGCATGGTATCGCTTAGCTGAGACCTGTGGCATTGCTGCTGATCATGTTATCAGTATGAGTGCGAATTAAATCATGCTAATTGAATCTAAGGGTACGCCTATTAATATTGCGGTGGTCGGGCATACCAACGTTGGTAAAACGTCATTGATTCGCACATTGTTACGCGATGACCAGTTCGGCATGATTGATGATGCCGCGGGTACAACACGTTATGTCGAAAAGTCAGCCGTGTTTGCTGGTGATGACGCCGTGTTAAATTTATTTGATACGCCTGGGTTTGAAGATTCTAGTGCGTTATTACAGGTGCTAGAAAAATTTTCAAAAAAGGTTAAAGCTAGAGTGCCGGTCGATTTATTGCAGAAATTAATTGCAGAGGAAGAAAAATTTCCTGATTTTGCTCAGGAAATAAAAATAGTACGACAGGCAATTAACAGTGATGTGCTGTTATACATGATTGATGTGCGTGAACCCTTATTGGGAAAATATCTTGATGAAGTTGATATTTTAAGTAAAGCGGGGAAACCGATTTTACCCGTATTTAATTTTATCGCGGGTAATGAGCAAGCTCTAACGCAGTGGCGTGAACAGATGGCGCAGTTTAATTTACATACCGCGTTGGAATTCGATACCGTTGCATTTGATTTTGAAGCAGAAAAAAGACTGTATCAAAAGTTACAGAGTGTGCTTGAAAAACATTATGAGGCACTGCAAACACTCATCGAATATCGGCAGGAAGTATGGCAGGGGCTGGTGCACGCAGCGGCGCATCGCATTTTTTTATTGTTAGTCGAAGTCGCATGTTATCGACGTGAAGTTGAAGATAAAAAAAGTCTCTCGGATACTGACGTATCATCCATGCAGGATTTTGTGCGTAAAGCTGAACAGTCAGCCTTGCAAGATCTGTTAACAATATTTGTTTTCACTCAACTGGATGTCGAGCTTCAACAGTTATCGGTACGTGATGGACAATGGGAGCTGGATATATTTTCACCCCATGTGTTGAAAGAGTTTGGGCTTAATGCAGGAGCGACAGCATTAAAAGGTGCAGCAGCAGGTGCGGGTATCGATTTGATGGTAGGTGGTATGAGCCTGGGTGCAGCCGCCATGCTAGGTGCAGCGATCGGTGCTGGCTGGGCCACAGCACGACGCTATCAACAGGAATTAGCAGCAGCCTTGCGTGGGAATAAATGGTTATGTGTCGATGATAATACCGTCAGTTTATTATATCTACGACAACACGATTTGCTGCGAATCTTAATGCAACGCGGGCATGCCGCTCAGAATAAAATACAGTTTTCTAACAACGCAGAACATTCACTTCCTGAGCAATGGAATCAGGCGATAAAAATATTGCGACAGAATCCTGAATGGCAATATTCTTCGTCAACGGATGCCGAATATCAGCAGCTGGAGAGGCAAGTTATCGACTGGCTATTGAGTTAATGTTTATCTTTGTTATCTAAAAAACAACTATGAACAGGCAAGCTATTTGTTGAAACTTGTTTGAGTGCAGACGTGCTACCTGTCTGATCCCATAATTCAAATGCTGCAATCGGTTGTAATGCTGGCGAGCTGTATTGTCGAATAGTCTGTAATAAATCCATCAATAAAATAAAACTTTCTGCAAGATGCTGATAGAGTTCAGCCATAGCATGCTGCGTTGCACCGCCAATATGGTGATAAGCCGAGCGACCAAGATTGACATAGTAGCTTACATTAACGTGCCGTTTAATTGCGGATTGCGGGTACAGACCAGAGACCAATAAACACTGGTCGCCAATGTCACGTAATTTTTCGTTATGTAAGTTGTTGGGTAAATGGTGTGCGGCGAGGTAATCAAGCGCGAGTGCTTTACTGTTGAACTGTTTGTTTTTGGCGAATCGCATTAGTGTGAACACCAGATAACTTTGTAACTCTTCGTCGAGCTGGCAGCCATAATCCCGTTCGGCTTCCTGCACCAGCGTGTGCCATTGCGAAAGCTCGGATGATTCTAAAATGAATTGTTTACTCATAATCTCACCTCATGTATTACCTGTTGGCATTTAGATGATTATTTTTGAGCATTTGTTGCGAAACTAATTGTTCATTCATACAACTACTAGAGTTACTCTAACATATAGCTCTTTTTTTAAGGAAACGCCATACAACACATAAAATTAACCCCACCTTGGGTTATACTTCTACTTATATAAATAATAAGATTTATCAGGTTTATCAAATATATGGCTTACGATGTTTCAACTTTTCAGGGATTAATTTTCGCCGTTCAGGATTACTGGCAGAAACAGGGCTGCGCGATATTGCAACCTCTGGATATGGAAGTCGGTGCAGGCACCTTTCATCCAGCAACCTTTCTGCGTTCAATTGGTCCAGAACCGTGGTGCGCTGCTTATGTGCAACCCTGTCGTCGTCCTACGGATGGGCGTTATGGTGAGAATCCCAATCGACTGCAACATTATTATCAGTTCCAGGTTGTGCTAAAACCATCACCGGATAATATTCAGGATTTATATTTAGGTTCATTAGAAGCGTTGGGTTTTGATTTGTTAGAACACGATGTGCGTTTTGTTGAAGATAACTGGGAATCGCCGACCTTAGGCGCCTGGGGTTTAGGCTGGGAAGTCTGGCTAAATGGCATGGAGGTAACGCAGTTCACCTACTTCCAGCAAGTGGGTGGTTTGGAATGCCGACCTGTTACCGGTGAAATTACTTATGGCTTAGAACGTCTTGCGATGTACCTGCAGGAAAAACAAAGTGTGTACGATTTGATCTGGACGAGTGGGCCGCAGGGTGACGTGACCTACGGAGATGTGTTCCATCAAAACGAAGTCGAGATGTCGACGTATAATTTCGAACATGCGGATACAGACGCGTTGTTCCAACAGTTTGATTATTGCGAAAAGGAAAGCGCGCGGTTGATTGAATTGAACTTACCTTTGCCGGCGTATGAGTTAGTGTTGAAAGCATCGCATATGTTTAATTTACTGGATGCACGTCACGCTATTTCGGTAACAGAGCGTCAGCGTTTTATTTTGCGGGTACGTACATTATCACGTGCCGTTGCGCAGGCTTATTATGATTCACGTGAAGCGTTAGGTTTCCCCATTGGTAATATGAATATGGACAATAGTGATGCTGCCGAAATAAAATCCGCACAAATTAAAAAGGGAAATGTAGCATGAGCGCAACTTCCTTAGACGACTTGTCCCTGGATGATTTATTAATTGAAATCGGCACTGAAGAGTTACCACCAAAAGCATTAAAAAAACTTTCGACTGCTTTCACTCAGGGTGTTGTTGATGGTTTAAAAAAAGCGGGTTTTGCTATTGAGAAAGATACTAATGAAGTCGAATCGTTCGCCGCGCCAAGACGATTAGCAGTATTAATAAAATCGCTTGCAGCGCAGCAGCCCGATAGACAAGTTGAACGTAAAGGCCCGAACTTAAAAGCGGCTTATGACGCTGATGGTAACCCAACGAAGGCGGTGATGGGTTTTGCAAAGTCCTGCGGTGTTGAAGTCAGTGATTTACAGCAGCAGGAAACCGACAAGGGAGTTTGGCTAATTTTTAAAGCGACTGAAAAAGGTCGTGCTTTGGCTGATATTGTCGAAGACATTATTAATCAATCGCTTGCTAAATTACCGGTTCCAAAACGTATGCGTTGGGGCGATAACGATGTGGAATTTGTACGGCCTGTACACTGGGTTGTTTTATTGCACGGTAATACCGTTATCGATGCAAAAATTATGGGTTTGCAATCGGGTAATAAAACACGAGGTCATCGTTTTCACTCAAAAGGTGAAATTGAATTGAAGCAGGCCAGTGATTATAAAGAGACATTACGTTCCCCAGGTTTTGTTCTGGTTGATTTTGAAGAAAGAAAAGAAAATATTAAGCAGCAAGTTATCAACACAGCTAAGCAACTTGGTGGTGAAGCAGTGCTGGATGAAGACTTGCTTGACGAAGTTACCGCATTAAATGAATGGCCGATAACGGTGGCTGGCGAATTTGAAGAAGCATTTCTTGAAGTGCCTGCGGAAGCAATAATAAAAACCATGCAGGATAATCAGAAATATTTTGCATTACGTGATGCGTCGGGAAATTTAAAAAATAATTTTATAACGATTAGCAATATTGATAGTAAAACGCCAGAAAAAGTGAAAGCGGGTAATGAGCGTGTAATACGTCCAAGACTAGCGGATGCAAAATTTTTCTGGGAGAAGGATCAAAAACAATCACTCGAATCATTTAATGCGGCGTTGGAAAAAGTTGTTTTTCAAAAGCAGCTTGGTACTGTTGCAGATAAAACCAGACGCGTGTCAGCATTGGCAGAATCAATTGCGACAGAGCTTAAATGTAATGTTGAAAATGTTAAGCGCGCAGCAATATTAAGCAAGTGTGATTTGATGACCGATATGGTTGGTGAGTTTGCTTCGTTGCAGGGTGTGATGGGTAAACGTTATGCGCAAGTTGCTGGTGAGGCAGAGGACGTCGCGGCTGCACTGGATGAGCAATACATGCCGCGTGGTGCAAGTGATGATACTGCCAGCACTGAAACCGGTCAGGTACTTTCTATCAGTGATAAGCTGGATACGTTGGTCGGTATTTTTGCTATTGGACAAAAGCCAACAGGTGAAAAAGATCCTTATGCTTTACGTCGTGCATCGTTAGGTGTATTAAGGACTATTATTGAACGTGGTCTTGATTTAGACCTGAAACAATTGATAGCAAAATCAGCCTCGCTACTAAGTGATAAAGTTGATGCCAGTAAAGTTGAACTAGATGTTTTTGATTACATTATTGATCGCTTGCGAGCTTATTATTTAGATCGCGGTATTATGGCAGATGTGTTTGATGCTGTTTCTGCTATGTCGCCATCACGACCACTGGATTTTGATAAACGCATTAAAGCGGTAACCGCATTTCGTGGTTTGGCGGAAGCAGAAAGTCTGGCGGCAGCAAATAAACGCGTTGGCAATATTTTAAAGAAATCAGCTGTTGCTAATAATGCTGAAGTCAACGAAAGTTTATTTGTAGAGGATGCAGAAAAGAAATTATACGAAGTGTTAAATGATTTAAGTAGCATGGTTGAACCGTTATTTGATGCTGGCGATTACGAGGAGGCATTAAGTAAGTTATCGTCTTTGCGTGACCCTGTTGATGCTTTTTTTGATTCTGTTATGGTGATGGCGGATGATGAGGCGATAAAAAATAATCGTATTGCTTTGTTAAATACTATGAATCAACTTTTTTTACGTGCGGCAGATTTATCTCGTTTGCACCAATAGTATTGAGCATTAATAATCAGTAGTAATAA
>CAZCOZ010000002.1:47326-52932 GCA_964500555.1 uncultured Thiotrichaceae bacterium
TAATAATCAGTAGTAATAAGCAGTAGTAATAACCAGTGCAGATGTAACTAAATTAATTTTGCTAAGACAGAGTTAAACTTATGAAAGTTATTGTTCTTGATCGCGACGGAGTCATTAACCACGATTCGGATGCTTACATTAAAAGCCCCGAAGAGTGGGTTCCTATTGATGGTAGTTTAGAAGCGATTGCACAATTAAATCATAATGGTTATACCGTGGTCGTGGCATCGAATCAATCAGGTCTAGCAAGAAAATATTTTGATATTGCAACGCTGGGAGCTATACATCAAAAAATGGATGATTTATTAACCAAGGTGGGTGGACGTATTGACGCTGTTTTTTATTGTCCGCACGGTCCAGATGACGTTTGTGATTGTAGAAAACCAAAACCAGGAATGTTACTGGAGATAGGTCAGCGATTTAATGTTTCGCTTAAAGACGTTATTTGTATTGGTGATAGTATTTCTGATATCAAGGCTGCAGATAATGCCCATGCACAAGCCATGTTAGTACGTACGGGCAAAGGTGTAAAAGCAGAAAAAATTCTGCAGGTAGAGTGTCCAGAATCTGATTCTGTACCTGTTTATAACGATTTAGCTTCTGCAGTGACTGCAATTTTGAAATAGTTGTATCCTGTAATAATATATTTCAAAACACATTCTTTTAAAATATTAATTCATTAAATTTATCTTATGGAATCAATGCCGATACTTTTTGTGCGCTCATTATTGTTTTGGATTGCATTTATATTTTCAACTGTAGTGTTTGGTTTTTTGATTTTATTATTCTTTTTTGCGCCATCTTCTTTTCGATTAAAAATTGCTCGTTTGTGGTCGTACTCAAATAATCTGTGGTTAAAAGTTTTTTGTGGCATAGGTTATAAGGTGTCTGGACTGGAAAACTTAAAGCTAGGCCATATAGAAGGCCTTAATAAAAATAATGGCATTGTTTTATGTAAGCACCAGTCGACCTGGGAAACCTTAGCGTTACATTCTTTTACACCATTGGTGCGCTGGGTATTTAAGCGAGAATTAATGTTTATCCCCGTTTTTGGCTGGGCGCTTGCGTTAACTGACCCGATTGCTCTTGATCGTGCTGCCGGCAGAGCGGCAATTAATCAGTTGATTGAAAAAGGAACTAAAAAACTTAAAGAGGGGAAATGGTTGATTTTATTTCCTGAAGGTACGCGGATAAAACCCGGAGAAACACATAAATATAAAATTGGTGGTGCGCTATTAGCAGAAAAAAGCGGTTATCCTGTCGTGCCTATTGCGCACAATGCGGGTGAGTTTTGGCCGAAGCATAGTTTTATAAAATGGCCGGGTACTATTAGTGTTGTTATTGGTCCTGCTATTTTATCGGAGGGGCGGAAGGCTGACGATATAAATAATGATGTCTCAAGCTGGATAGAAGAAACCATGTTGCAGATTAGCGATAAGTCGCGTTGGAACCGCTAATTATATTCTTTCCCTTTGAGGGAGAAGTTGGTGATTTATATTCTAAATAATTTTTTTGCGTTCATTGTAGTTTGTTGTGCAATAGTCTGTTCTGTCTCATTTCTTAATTGAGAAATTTCTTTTACTGTATTTATCAAGAAGGCCGGTTCATTTCTTTTTCCCTGGTTGTTTTGGTCAGGCTGGTCAGGTGCATCAGTCTCTACTAGTAAAGAGCTTAGAGGTACTTCGCTTACTACTTTTTTTATTTTTTTGCTCTGGTTATAAGTGACGCTGCCACCAATGCTGATTAAAAAATTTAGATCAATAAGTTGTTTTGCCTGTTCTGTGCTACCGGAATAACTATGAATCATACCGTTTAAGTTTTTAAATTTTTTTATTGATTGTATAACGTCTTCAGTGGCGTTAACAGAGTGAATAACAACTGGTATCTGTAAATTATGTGCAGTGCCTAATTGCGCGTCAAAAAATTCTGTTTGTGTTTTTTTGTCAGCGTATTTATTGTTTGTATGCTTTGGTCGAAAATCTAAACCGCATTCACCTAAAGCGACTGATTTGTTTTCGGCTAAATATTTCTCAAGTGTTTTTATATCCTGTAACTGATGCCACTCTGTCCAGTAGGGATGTAAACCATAACAAGCATGTAGTTTTATATTTCCCTGCGCTGTTTCTTCTTCTTTATTTCTGCGGCATAAAGTATTAATTCTGTGCCAGTATTTTTTTTGCGTACCGGGGATAATAATATCTGAGATGTTATTTTTTTTGGCTCTTTGTAATACTTTCTCTCTGTCTTTATCAAATATCTCAAAATCAAGATGGCAGTGAGCGTCAATAAGATGAGAGTCGTTTTTTATAGAAAGCATGATTATCAGTGTACATCGTAATTATATTCCGCGCACAAAAAAAGCTGGCATAAACCAGCTTTTTTCCAAAGTAGATTAATTCAGTAGATTAATGCCTGCTTTTTATTGTTGTTATTATTCATGTAATTATTCACGCAATCATTTTGCAGCGGTAATCATGTTATGAATGATTGGTGTCAAAATTAACTCCATTGCATGACCCATTTTACCGCCAGGCACAACAATGGTGTTGCGGCGTGACATAAACGAATGTGGAATCATATCCAGCAAATAAGGAAAATCTGTGTCAAATTTTTCTGTATCTTTAAAACGAATCACAATAAAACTTTCATCAGGCGTTGGGATGTCACGGGCGATAAATGGATTAGAGGTATCAACAGTAGAAATACGTTGGAAGTTAATGTCTGTGCGTGAGAATTGCGGCGTAATGTATTTCACATAGTCGTGCATACGACGAAGAATAGTATCAACAATCACTTCTTCAGAATAACCACGCTCAGAGTTATCACGGTGAATTTTTTGAATCCATTCCAGATTAACGCTAGGCACAACGCCAACCAGTAGATCAACATGTTGTGCTACATCTGCTTTTTCTGTTACAACGCCGCCGTGCAGACCTTCGTAAAACATAATATCAGAATTCGCAGGAATATCTTCCCAGGGAGTGAATTGTCCAGGTGTTAAGCCATCGTAAGCTGCAGCTTCTTCATCGCTGTGCAGGTACAAACGTTTTTTCCCTGTGCCGTTGGCTGAGTATGACTCGAATAGTTCTTCTAACTTGTCGAATAGATTGGCCTTTTGGCCAAAGTGACTGAAATTGTTATCGCCTTCCGTTTCAGCTTTAGCCATGGCTTCTTTCATTGCTGCACGGTCATAACGGTGAAAACTATCACCTTCGATGATGACAGGGTTGATTTCTTCGCGAGTAAAAATTTGCTCGAAAGCGTGTTTAACGGTTGATGTGCCGGCACCGGATGAACCAGTAACGACGACGATAGGGTGTTTTTGAGACATTGTTTAGTGCTCCTAAATTACAAAATTCGGTGTGTTCAGCAGGCTGTATCTACGCAGTGGATTTTCCCTTATGGAGCGACCCTTATGGAGTGGCTATGTGCTGTGCTGAAAAAGGTCGCTATTGTATCCTTTTTCAGCCAATTATAAAAATGGGAAAGGCTGGTATGTCGATAGAAGATTTACTTCTGTTGAAAAGGGAAGTTTTACTGGTTTGATTTTTCTTTAAAATCAACAATATACATGTAATTAAGGCGTGAGAGCGTTATTTCACCATCTGTTTTTGATAGATTAAATCCCAAACGCCATGACCTAATTTTAGCCCGCGACGTTCAAACTTGGTTTCACAGCGCTCGGCGCAGGTGGGGGAGTAATTGCCCGAACCGGCGGTGTTTATAAAACCGTCAGCGTCATCCATTTGCGTTAACATTTGCCGAGCATAATGTTGCCAGTCCGTTGCCATATGGAAAAAACCATCGGCCTGTAGTTTTTGAAATATTGAAGCGATGAACGCAGGGTTCATAATGCGACGTTTTTGGTGGCGTTGTTTATGCCATGGATCGGGGAAAAATAACTGGACTTGTCTGACGGAACCATCTGCAATTTGATGGTTTAAAACATCAATCGCATCATGTCGTATGACTTTAAGGTTTTTAATTTCCTGCGCATGTGCGTGGTGAATTAAGTGGCCAACACCGGGGCTGTGAACTTCGATACCAATGAAATTATAGTCTGGTTGATTGATAGCCTGTTGCAACAGTGAATCACCATTGCCAAAACCAATTTCAACAATGGTTTCATTCTCATTATCGAATAAGGTTTTAAAATTTAATAGCCGTTCAGAAAATTCAATACCGTAATCTACCCAGTAATTATCTAAAGCATGTTGCTGCGCTTTGGTGCGGCGACCCTGGCGTAAAATAAAACTTTTTATTTCACGACGCGTTGATTTTTCATTGTGATGATCATGTTGTTGAACACGTTGCTGATTGGGTTGTTCTTTGTTCGTGGTCACGGTAATACTTGAAGAGAGCGTTTGATTAAAAATTGAAATAGAAAAAATGTAATAAACAGCCGACCCTTAGAAAAAAGTACCTTCAATGGGTGACGATGCTGAAGCGAAACGTTTCTTCGGCATGCGTCCAGCGAGATAAGCTTCACGGCCGCCCTCGATAGCTTTTTTCATCGCGGATGCCATTAATACCGGATACTGTGCAGCGGCAATGGCAGTGTTCATCAAAATACCGTCACAGCCTAATTCCATTGCTATAGCAGCGTCTGATGCAGTGCCAACACCTGCGTCTACCAGGATAGGGACTTCCGCATTTTCGACAATGGTCAAAATGTTATATGGGTTGCGAATGCCCAGTCCCGAACCAATCGGTGCAGCTAATGGCATGACGGCAACGCAGCCAATTTTTTCTAACTCTTTAGCAATTAATGGATCGTCGTTGGTGTAAACCATTACATCAAAACCGTCGTCGACTAAAATTTGTGCGGCCTTTAAAGTTTGAATGGCATCGGGAAAAAGTGTTTTTTCATCACCGAGCACTTCTAGTTTCACTAGTTTGTGACCGTCTAATAATTCACGCGCAAGTTTGCAGGTTCTAACAGCGTCCTCAATGTTATAACAACCAGCGGTGTTGGGTAACAGTGTATATTTATCTAACGGTAAAATATCGAGCAAATTGGGTTCGTCTGGATTTTGGCCAATATTGGTTCGTCTAATTGCAATCGTAATAATTTCTGCACCGCTTGCTTCCAGTGCAAGTTGGGTTTCTTCATTGTCTTTGTATTTTCCCGTGCCGACCAGCAAACGTGAGTTATACGATTTACCGGCGATAATAAGCGGTTGATTCAAATTTGTGTCAGACATGGTGTTTGTGCTGTAAGTAATGGTTGGTGATAGAGTCGTTTGGTAGGCGCTATTCTACTTGATTTTTAGCCGCCACCGCCGCCAATTGCCTGAACAATTTCAACTTTATCCTGCTCGTGTAGTTGATATGTGGCGAATTCACTTCGTGGAATAATTTCCTGATTGATTTCGACGGCCAGTCTTTTTTCAGCAAGATGCATGCTATGTAAAAGCGCCATTATGCTGGTGCTTTCGTCGATTTGGGTTTGTTGTCCGTTTAAAATAATAGAGATCATTAAATTTATTGCTTGAGTTGAGGAAAGTTCTGAGTGATTTTATGCCATTTAGTCATGATTTTGCTGAAAATAAGAAATGTTGTGCTATAAATTCTCAATAAATTACTTTAATCCACCAGCTGAAAAA
>CAZCOZ010000002.1:53032-64003 GCA_964500555.1 uncultured Thiotrichaceae bacterium
AAACAGGCTGGGTTTTTAATATCCTCGATGTATATGGAAATGCGCACAAATTTTCGGAAATAAATATGTTTACATTGTTGTACCGTTTGTTAGTTGTTTTTAGTTTGTTAATTTGTAATGCGGCTGTTGCGGCAGGTTCTGATGATCCATTTGCAAAAAACGATCGCATTAATATAGGCAAAAATATTTCATGGAAGATTGATCAGCAAGCCGTTTTAGCCACTAAATCTACCAGCGACGATAAAGGTGTTTATTATCACTTAGGATATGATAATAAACAAATTAAGTTGGCGTTGAGTGACGATGCAAAGGGTCTAAAACTTAAGCAGTTTAGTCAGTTAGAGGTCATTGACGTAAAGATTGATGGTAAGCAGGCAGCAATTTTTAAATGGTGTTTGAATAATCAGCAGCGTCACAATCGATTTTTACAACAAGGACTTTCAGTGAAAAATAACGTTTGTGTCATTAATAGCGATGGCTCATCGTTTATTATGCGTTTGAATAAAGATACCTTGCAGATGTTACAGCAAGCTAAGCGCTTATCGATAGTGATAGAACCTTTTAGAACACCTCTTGAGTTAAATTACGACATCAGTGATTTTGCAGATATGACATTAGTGTTAAATAGCCGTGTTGAAGAAACAATTATTGCGGCGCCTAATGAGGGAAAACCTGAGCAGCGAAAATCTGAGAAGCAAAAAGTTGAGAACAGACAAGTTGAAAACAGAAGGTGCTGGGCAGGTCCTCCTGCAGAATATAAAAACATTAAATCTGTTGAATATGATTGTTTGGATGAAGCATCCAGAAAAGATGCGGAAGCGTGGGTGACGAAACTTGTTGTGGCAGAAAAGAAAAAGCGGCAAGCGAATCACCAGTCTGTGCAAGCTGCGAAGAAAAAAGCAGCAGAAAAAAAACGTGCTGTAGCACTAGAAAAAGAAAAGAAGCGTAAATCGGCAGAGGTAAATAAAAAGAACCGTCTGGCTGAAAAGGCGTTGCAGAATACAACATTGCAAGCAGAAACAGCAGCTATTGCCGCTAGCCAGGCGAATCAATTAAAAATTAATGATGAAATAACGCAGAAGATGGTTAATGTATGCCGAAAACATTGGGATAAAGGTGAGCATCGTTGTCACTGTCAAAAATATATTGAACATGCACCGAGTAATATCCAGGCGAATTCCTCATGTAAATAAAAAGCTTAGAAAAAAGATAGCTTAAAATTATTTGGGGCTGTTTAATTGGGCGCTATAATTCTGTAATATAAAGCAACGCATATGCGTTGCTTTTTTTGTTTTGTTTATAAATTCCCTGAAAATGTTGATGCTTAAGTTCACCTTCAAAAAAGATAAATTAATTTATGCCTGATTGTATTGTTGTTGGTGGTGGTGTTATTGGTCTGTTGACTGCGCGCGAATTATTTCTGTCGGGCGTTGATGTTTTATTGCTGGAAAAAGGCTCGCTAGGCGGTGAATCATCCTGGGCAGGAGGCGGAATTATTTCACCACTTTATCCATGGCGATATGATGATTCCGTTAATATCTTATCCGAACGCAGTAAAAAAATTTATCCCGCGTTATATAAAACGTTGTTAGATGAAACGGGCATTGATAGTGAATTGATTTGCAGTGGTTTGTTTACTGTTATCGATAATGATTCAGGCTCTGGTTCAGAGAAGCTTTCAAATAAGATTTCAAGCGACCAACAAAAAATTATTGACTGGATAAAAAAATGGTCAATTAATGCCAGTTTTATTAATGACGTTGATTCTATTTTAGCGATAGAGAAAACAGTGGGAGCAGTTGTTGATCAAGGTCTCTGGATGCCAGATACCATGCAAATTAGAAATCCGAAATTAGTGCAGGCATTAAAAAAATTGTTTAATGTTAAATCGATTTCTTATCAGGAGAAAATAAATGTTGAAGAAATAATTATCAAAAATAATAAAGCATGTGGTGTTAAAACAAATAAAGAAACGCTTTATGCCGATAAAATAATTATTGCCAGTGGTGCATGGAGCGCCCAGTTTAATTCAACAAAAAAATCTGTGGCTGTGTCGCCCGTCAAGGGACAAATGATTATGTATAAGGGTGAGCCAGATTTAGTTAAGCGCATTGTGCTCTCCGAAGGGCATTACATTATTCCGCGTAAAGACGGGCGAATTTTGGCTGGCAGTACCTTGGAAAAAATTGGCTTTGATAAATCCATTTCATCGTCCGCCTTAGATGAATTGCATCGGGCTGCTGTAGAATTAGTACCACTACTGGATACCTTACCTGTAGAGCGTCAGTGGGCAGGATTGCGACCCGGCACAGAAAAAGGCATACCTTATATATGTCGTCATGATGAAGTCGAAGGACTATATGTACATGCAGGACATTTTAGAAACGGTATCGTATTAGGCGCAGCGTCGGCTGAATTGATGGCAGATATTGTTTTAGATCGTACACCGTGGTGTGATGTGAAGCCTTATGCTATCGATGCGCAGCATTGAATTATATAAATACTAAAATAAACATTATTGCCGGAATAGCTCCAACTGGTAGAGCGCGTCACTCGTAACGACGATGTTCGCGGTTCGATCCCGCGTTCCGGCACCATATCAGTAGAACAACAAGCTCGTAATGACGCTATTTCGCTGTCATCCCCGAATGCTTTTATTGGGGATCCAGTGTTATCAGTAACTTGAACGTTCTGGTGGATTTCCGATAAAAGCTTCGGGAGTGACAAACTGTTCTTAACCGGACACTAGTGATGTTCCCGCGTGGGAGCGTTTGAGTTAAAAAGCCGGTTTCACCGGCGCATCCTTATACATTGCAACACTGGCCATAATTTCTTCTCTGGCATCATCAATACTGCCCCAGCCCTCAACACGGACCCATTTACCTTCGTCGAGATCTTTATAGTGTTCAAAGAAATGCGCGATCTGATCGAGTAGCATGGGCTGCATATCGTCGATAGTTTTCGCGTTCTGGAAGGTTTTGCAAAGTTTGGTGAGTGGTACGGCCAAAATTTTTGCGTCATCCCCCGATTCGTCCGTCATTTTCAATACACCGACAGGGCGGCATTGAATGACGGACCCAGCAATAAGCGGCACAGGTGTGGGGACAAGAACATCAACTGGGTCACCATCTTTCGATAATGTGTGTGGCACATAACCGTAATTGCAGGGGTAATGCATGGCGGTGCTCATAAAGCGATCAACAAACATTGCACCGGTTTCTTTGTCCACCTCGTACTTGACGGGATCGCTTAAAGCAGGAATTTCGATAATAACGTTGATTTCTTCAGGTAGCTTGTCACCTGAGCTGACTCTATCTAAATTCATAAGGGATTCTCAATGGGATTCTCTATAAGTTAGTGCTGATATAGATTCTATCGTTTTTTATGGTCTGAGTTTGATTAATTAATCGTATTTTAGTCTATGCTTTCGAATATATTTGGATAAATAACAGCCGCTTGTTAATGAAGCATTAGTGAAGCGACAATGAAATCAGCAGCAAAATCAGCAATAAAAAATGACTAAAACAAAGAAAAATCACCGCTTATCTGAGATAACAAACGCCCCGTCGTTATCTGCTGGCAATTTAATTTTACTGGTCTTAAATTAGAATCATGAAAAAGAACACTGGATTTACTCTTCTTGAACTGATGGTCACAATAGCCGTTGTTGGCGTTTTGTTGACGGTAGGTGTGCCTTCATTAAGAACCTTTATGCAAGGCAATCAGCTTATCTCGTCAACGAACGAACTGTTGTCAGCATTGCATATTGCGCGTAGTGAAGCGATAAAATCGAATGGCAGAGTAACTATTTGTGAAAGTAGCAATGGAACCAGTTGTGCAAATTCGGGAACAGGTGACTGGAAAGATGGCTGGATAGTGTTTATTGATGCGATTGGTAATGCGGGTCGTGGTGGTGATCTTAATGGCACTGGTACAAAGTGTACAGCAACAGGCACAGATTGTTTGTTGCGAGTACATAGTGGTTTTACCGATAGATCGCTTTCTGTCTCAGGTGTTGATAATACCGGTGCGCCAATAACATCGTTTACCTTTACCTCACGAGGTTTACCAAAAGCGAGCAATGGTTCAACGCAATTTGGTACTTACAGTATTTGTAGTTTTGATGATAGTAATAATGTGATTAATTCGCGTGCAGTTGTTTTAAGTCTTTCTGGACGAGTACGTGTTTCTGATAATACAGCGGTGATTTCATGTCCAGCCATACCATAAATAATTTAACAGTGCATCGTTACCGAGCTAGTCGAGGTTTTTCTCTGCTGGAAGCATTGATCGGTTTTCTGATTTTATCGATTGGCATGTTAGGTATTGCATCGTTACAGGGTATTTCTTTAAAAGTGGGTAAAACCTCAGTATATGGTTCTGTTGCGATGATGAAAGTCGAAGAACTGTTTGAAAGTATGCGTGCTAACCCTACTGTGTTGGATACTTATGCTGCAAGTGGAGCGGGTCCTGGTGTTGCAAATGCATGTTCTGGGGGTACGGGATGCCTATACCCGGCGTTAGCGCTAGATGATATTTTTTGGTGGAGACAAAATTTAATGGCAGGGTTGCCTTCGGCAACAAGTATCACTACCAGTGTAGCTTTAGTGCCCGCTGCTAGTGTACCTGCAGTGCCCGCTGCTGCGGCATCAAACCTTGTGACTGTTACCGTTACGGTTAGCTGGAACGAGCGTAGTAAGGACAGTTCAACTAGCGTGATAAAAACTTACACGGATTCGGCCAATATTTGTACGGCGATTCCATGTTAAAGGAAAATCAAATGAAAGTAAGATATTACAAACAATCACGTGGTTTTTCGTTGGTCGAGCTGTTGGTTGCGATGGTTGTGGGTTTAATTATTGTTACCGGTGCATTTTCTTTACATGTCGCCTCACGTAAAACACAGGCCGTCAATGAAATGCAAATGGATATGGTTGCGGATGCACGTTTTGCAATTGAGCTAATTGCATACGATTTACGTCATGCAGGTATGTGGGGTGGCACGAATAAAAACGGTTTAATTGACTGTAAGTCGACGAATCCCTGCACGGTAAAATCTTCAGGAGGCGAGACATTACCTGATGCTACTGTTACTGGGGACTGCGCAAGTGGCCGATATTTTGATTTATCGCAACCTGTTTTTGCGACTAACAATGCCAATCCGTTTGGTGGTACTTGTATTGATTCTACCGTCGAAAAATATCAAGCAGGAACAGATGTCCTGGAAATTCACTATGCAGATTCAAACGTGACAGCTTCTGTTGATCTGCGCGGGAGTCAAGTATATGTTCGCAGTAACTTTATTAACGGTCGCGTATTTGTTGGGACCACAGAACCTGTACTGGATTCATTTGATTCAAATGCGTTGACTCAAAACCATGCATTGTACTCTCATACTTATTACATCAGCACGTTTACGGATGACCCAACAGATGGTATTCCTTCGCTACGCCGTGTTGCACTAAGGAATTCAACGACAATGGAGAACCAGTTATTGGTTTCTGGTGTGTCCGATTTGCAGGTACAGTTTGGTGAAGATTTAACGGGAGATCAGCTGGTTGATCGTTATGTTAATCCTGATGCGGTGACAGATTGGTCGGCTGTTTTTTCGGCTAAAATTTGGTTAGTCATGCGTTCGGATAAGCAGCAGCCTGGGGTTGATACAAGCAAGTCATTTGAGATTGCGGGACAAACTGTCAATGTAGGTAGCGTTGGTGGTTTTCGCAACTTCGTGGTTAGCAGTGTGATTAATTTACGAAATTTAAAACAGCTTTAATTTTACGCCGTAGTTTTATGATTTTTAATATAACCATTTTAACAATAGCTATCAGAAAGTCAGTTTGGAGAAAGTAATGATTTTAACAAAACAAAAACATGGAATGCGAAACAATAAGCAGCATGGTTTTGTCCTGGTTATAGCGTTGATTTTATTAGCGGTAATGACGTTGATCGGTGTGTCTTCGATGAATAGTGCCAATCTGGAGCTAAGGTCAATGGCAAATGCACAGCATCACCAACGTGCTTTTTCTGGTGGCCAATCGGTACTGGAATATATTATTTCAGCTGGTGCTATTCGGTCGGATAATGGGAATTTGCTCGATTTCCAGGACACCTCCATTGGCGTTCAGCCCGTCTCAACACCGATAGCAGGTGTGGCTAACACGGGTAGTCTTACTTTCACGGGATGTACCGTAGGTGTTGGTAGTAGTTTGGTAGCGGGGAAGGGTTTTAGTTATAACTTTTTTAATAGTTTAGGAACGGGTGTGAATAACGCTCAGGCAAAAGCGGTATCGATTCAAAATCAGGGTGTTCGTTTTCCTGCTGCTGCCTGTCCAAAAATCCCACCTATTCCTTAAAAGTAGAGCTAATTGAAGCAAAAATAAATTGCATAAGAATTTTAAATTGGGTAGCGGTTTAAAGTTTTGATACTCGCTGCATAATATGCAGTTTGAATTAGAGGATATAAAGATGAAAAAATTAACGTTGATGATATTGTTTTTCGGCCTGGTTTTGTTTGATATTCAGGTGATGGCCGAGGGGATTAGAGAAGCTGAAATTTCTACTGGAGATTTACGTCTTGCTAAAGACGGTACAGGCGTTATCAAAGTGCTTCAGTGCGATAAAGGAGTTTGTAAAAGTATTTTAGTAAAAATCACACAAGCGACTAGAGGTACTCTAGATGGTATCGAAATGGGGTTGCTAGAAGCTAAAAGTTTGTCTCGTCCTGGGTTCTCTGGTTTGGCGTATTCAGTGGATACCAAAGAAGCGTTAGCAATCGGATTTACACGTAAATAGTTGCATTAACAGGTATAGGCGTGGTCGTCGTTATGAGGTTGATTATGAAAAAATTTGAATATAAATTAACATCCATTAGTAAATTAAAACCCATAGGTAAATTAAAGCCGATAGGTATGGGGTTATTTCTAAGTCTGTATGGTTCAATGCCTGTACTTGCGGAAGATATAGAGATTTACACGCAGTCACCTGCTGGGTCGGTAAAGCCTAACATATTATTTATATTCGATAATTCAGGCAGTATGAATTTCACAGTTCCTTTAGCGGGTTCGCTCGCGCCTAATTTGAAACAGCAGTATTCTGTGTCGAATACCTATCCTGGTGGTTGTTTTGATGCGACTAAGGTTTATTACACGACAGGTAATAATATACCTGAATGCGGAAATACAGATTATTTTGATCGCTCTGATTTACATTGTGACCATGCTAATGATGAATACAATGCTTCGGGTGTACAAATTACTAATCTGGGCCCCATCGATCAATGGGGGAGTTATTCTGACCAGTTGGCCCAGCATAGTGTTACTGACGTATGGGGAAAAATTAAAACGAATAGCGGTGCAGTAGAATGTGCGCAAGATCAGGGGATTCATGGTAATAACGCTTCATCTGCGACGACTTATATTGCCAATACATCGACAGGTTGGCAGGCAGCAGCGACTACACCATCTGCGTGGACGGGTGGCCAGGGTCGCTATACGCTCTACCATGGCAACTATCTTAATTACCTGGTAGACCCAAGTGTGCCGCTTAGAGCTAACAGACCGACACGATTCAGTGAAGTGAGAAGGGCGTTAAATGCGGTAATTGATACGAATACAAATATTAATATTGGCTTAATGACGTTTGATTCAGGTTTTGCAGGGGGGCGGCTAAATGGTAACGCTAGAATAGATGGCGGTGCGGTGATTTTTCCTGTGCAAGATATTAATGTGGGGAGAACAGGATTTAAGAACGCGTTAGGTGCTTTAACGGCATTTACAGGGACACCGCTTTCTGAGACGTACCATGAAGCACTACGCTATTACGGCGGTTTGCCCGTTGGTTACGGCTTGGGTGCAATCCCTTCGTCTGTAGCTGCTTCGCAAGATGGTAGTGGTAATTACCAATCGCCAATTACGCATGAATGCCAGAAAAACACGATTGTGTTGCTCACTGACGGCGTTCCTTTTGAAGATAGTCTGAATTCTACCGAACTGGGTTTATTACCTGGCTTTGTTGATTCAACTCCGTCATGTGCCACTACCAGTCCTAATAACGGTGCTACAGATACAAGTGATTGTTTGGATGAGATGGCAGGGTGGGCAGACAATAATGATGTGGTAACAAGTATTAACCCAGCTCATGCTGCCACACAAACGATTGAAACCCATACGGTAGGGTTCGCTGATTCAACTATAGCTTTGCAGGGTTCTCTTTTAAGAAGAGCCGCAGCGGCTGGTGGAGGAAAATTTATAGCCGCGGATAATGCGGATACGTTACGACGTGCAATTAATGGACTTTTGGCTGGAAAGCCACCCACTAGCGCAAGCTTTTCTTCGACAGCGGTGTCCGTTAGTGCTTTTAATCGTGCAACACACCTGGAAGATCTGTACTTTACTTTATTTAAACCGGGTGGAGATGATCGCTGGGATGGTAATTTAAAAAAATATAAATTGGCATTTGAAGTCGATACTGCGGATAAAGATGGTGATGGTGATACCACTGAAAGACTGCCTTTTATTGCTGATTCGTCAACACCACCTCGCCACGCGATCGATCCTGCGACAGGTTTTTTTGATGACATAGCAACGTCAACAACGCCACCAACACTATTAGTTAAGAGTTTTTGGTCAGCTAATGGTGATGGTGATGTAGTGGAAGCAGGTGGTGCAGCAAGCAAACTGGGTACAAGCAGGGATATTTATACTTTTACGGGTAGTTACGCGAATAGCGGTGGAGTTTTTACGCCAGCAAATGGTTCGTTAAAATCGAGCGCAAATGAAGTTAAACTGTCAAATGCAAGTTTGACCGATAGCTTGCTGAATATCACGGGCCGTACACCCATTGTTTTTCCAGCGTCTCCAGCGCCTGCAACGCCTTATCGCGAAACATTAATAAACTGGGCCGCAGGTCTGGATGCGTTAGATAAATTTGGTGCGGCAGAGACTTATAACGATGCGAGGCCACAAATGGGTGATCCATTGCACTCACAACCTGCATTGGTGCAATACGGTGGTACTCCAGCCGCACCTGATCTGGTAGCTTACGTTGCAACAAATGATGGTTATTTGCATGCGTTTGATACGGATACAGGAGATGAGATATTTGCTTTTATTCCTCAGGAACTGCTGCCAAAACTTTCACGTGCCATGGAAAGTGTGAGCGGCAGCAAACAGTATGGCCTGGATGGTGACGTTGTTGCCTGGATTAATGATACAAATAATGATGGTATTATCAGTGGTACGGGTGAGCATGTTTATCTTTATGTCACTATGCGTCGTGGTGGTAGAGATATTTATGCGCTCGATGTAACGGACAGGAGTTCACCTGAGTTGCTATGGGTAATAAAAGGCGGCACTGGTGATTATCAAGAGCTAGGCGAAACCTGGTCAACAGTGAAAGTTGAAAAAATCAAACAAGGTGGTAGTGATGAAACAGTGCTAGTGTTTGGTGGCGGTTATGATGACACGCAAGATAATGCTTCAGTAAGAACAAAAGATGCGGTTGGCCGTACAGTGTATATTGCAGACGCAAAAACAGGTGCGCGCTTGTGGTCTGCAAAAGCGGATAGTTCAACAAAAAAGATGGATTATAGTATCCCGGCGAAGGTCACTACATTGGATATTAGTGGTGACGGTTATATGGATCGTATGTATGTTGCCGATATGGGTGGGCAGATTTTCCGCTACGACATCGACAATACTAATAATAAAAATATAGTGGATTCAATTGATGGTACTCGCATTGCTGATCTTGCAGACAGTAGTGTTTCTGGCGCACGCCGTTTCTATTACCCTCCAGATGTCGCTCTTGTGGATGACAAAAAAGGCGGCAAATATCATGCACTGGTTATTAGTTCAGGGTACAGAGCGCATCCGCTAAATACAGATATTCATGATCGTATTTATATGATTAAGGATAAAGACACGGGCTTTACTACCAGCCCTTCAACGAACGTTACCGAGGGGAGTCTACATGATGCAACGTCCAATCTTGCCGGTGGTGATGGTGGTACGGGTGCTGCTGGAGATATAATCAGGGATGCAGAATTATCGAAGATTCAAAGTGCAGAAGGCTGGTTTATTAAACTCGATGATGAGGCTAATCCAGGTTCATGGCTGGGAGAAAAAGGTTTGGCTGAGGCATTAATTATAGAAGGTGTTGCTATTGTAACGACTTATACCCCAGACATTGCTGTCTCACCAACAAATAGTTGTGATCCTAATATTGGTGGCGGCAAAGTATTTTTCCTTGATCTTTTAGATGCAACACCAGCGTATCCTGACGGTATAGATGAAAGGCCTCAGCGCCATACACAATTAGCACGTGGCGGTATTCCGCCATCACCTAACGTAATCATTACGAAGGGTGGAGTGCCAACTTTATGTGTAGGTACTGAGTGTACGGCTGCTAATTTAGGTTTAGGTATTCGTAAAACCTATTGGCATGAGGTAGAGAAATAATGAATATGTGTTCAATGATAAAGCATAAAAACCGAGGGTTTACTCTACTTGAAATTATGATCGTTGTGGCGATTATTGGAGTGCTAGCAGCCATTGCTTATCCTGCATATACCAAATATGTAAAAAAAGCACAATGTTCAGATGGTACTGGTTCGTTGTTATCACTTGCTGGGCGTATGGAGGAGCTTTTCGACGTAACCGATTCATACGCTAGTGCAACTGTAGGTACGCCGCCCGGAACGGTTGGCAGCAATACATCATTGGACGGGCTATATACACTTGCAATAGTGTCAGCAGATAACTTTACTTATACATTGAGCGCGACACCAGATGATGCCACGCAAAAGACGTTAACCCTGGATTCGTTAGGAGTGAAAACCGAATCTGGAGGTGCAGCAGCAGGAGGAGCGGCCGTAAGTTGCTGGTAAATTTGTTTTAGTAAGTTTTGTCTTACTCAGCGTAGTTCTTTAGGCAACTGAAAATGCACATTTTCAGTTGCCTTTTCATTGGT
>CAZCOZ010000003.1:0-11024 GCA_964500555.1 uncultured Thiotrichaceae bacterium
TGGCAAAATAACGCCTTAAGAAAAATTGAGAAAATAAATGAACGATACAGCGAATATTGAAAGCAGGAATATTGAAAACAGCACGAGTCGTGGATTTAAGGGTAAACATATTGTCTGGATAGTGCTGGGTACTATTTTGCTCACCGCTGCAATTACCTATTGGACAGTACGAACCTACGTCTACGCTAAAGATTTCGAACCGGTTGTATTGAGTCAGGCTGAGCAACAAAAGTTAGATAGAAAACTTGTTGCACTTGGTTATGAACCTGCAGCAGAATCTTTATCAGCAAGAAACAAATCGGCAAATAAAAATGATTTTGCTAGTGGCGGTCGTTTAAAACCAGAAAAATACAGTGAAGAAGGGGGGGAGCGCGATTTAAGTTTCAGTGAAAAAGAACTTAACTCATTACTGGCAAGTAATGAAGATATGGCAAAAAAACTGGCGATAGATTTGTCGCAGGATTTAATCAGTGCCAGAATTCTTATTCCTGTTGATCGTGATTTCCCCGTCCTTGGGGGTAAAACTTTACGTGTTTCTACTGGCGTTGAAATGTCGTTTAAAGAAGGTCGGCCTCGTGTTGTGCTACGTGGCGTAACCGTAATGGGTGTACCGATTCCGAATGCCTGGTTGGGCGGGCTAAAAAATATCGATGTAATCAGTGAATTTGGTGACGACCAGGGATTCTGGAAAAGTTTTGCTGATGGCGTTGAAGATATTCACGTGGAAGACGGTGAACTTAGGGTTAAACTTAAAAAATAAAGTGTATCTCACTTCAACCACATAAAAAATATTTCGTTTCCACTCTCCCGCGTCAATAGTGTCCGGCTAAAAACGGTTTGTCATTCCCGAATGCTTTTATCGGGAATCCAGAACGTTTAGGTTACTGATAATGCTGGATCCCCGATAAAGACATTCGGGGATGACAGTGAAATAGACGGGTTTTAGATTTTAAGCCTATTTTGATTTTCAACGGTTTTAATTAATCGTAATCAGTCACTTATTTTGTTGTGCTGTTATTTAACCGGACACTACTGACTCTCCCGCGTGAGAATAGGGTACTTCATGTTTCCATGTGGTCGTCCAAAGGGGCAATGCTCGCTTTATTCTTCAAGCAACCGAATCCCATCTTTCTCAATACTAATGATTCTTTCTTTATATAAACCACCAATTGCTTTTTTAAACGCTTTTTTACTCATACCAAAAAGATCAGAAATCAGTTGTGGATCAGACTTATCATGCACCGGTGCAAAACCACCTTTCTTGTTTAAATAAATAAGAATAATTTTTGCATATTTATCTCGAGTTTCCTGTCCACCCTGTAAACTCAAATCAATTTTTCCATCGGGTCGAACATATTTGATAAAGCCTTTTTTATACTGGCCAAAACTTAAGCGTTGATGTACTTCGTTTGCATACAACACGCCCCAATGACTGTGATTGATGATGGCTTTGAAGCCAAGCTTTGTGCTATTGGCAATAATTAAATCGACGGCCTGTTGTGGTGTGAACTGATGCGGTTTATCATCATCAAGGAATTTGTCAATTTTAGATGATGCGGTTATGCGTTGATGTACTCTGTCCAGATAGACATAAACTAAATAGGAACGACCGACTTCCATTGGTCGGTGTTGTTCGGCAAAGGGTACAAATAAATCTTTTGCTAAACCCCAGTCGAGAAAAGCCCCTATCGGATTAACATCAACGACTTTTAAGTAAGCAAACTGATCAATGCTAACTTTTGGTTGTAAGGTGGTTGCTACATAACGGTCTTCAGAATCGAGGTATAAAAACACCTCAATATCATCACCTTCAACTAAGTCCTGAGGTGCATATTTCAGAGGTAATAACACTTCGCCTAAATTTTTGGCATCGAGGTAAAAGCCAAACTCTACGGCTTTAACAACATTCAGGCTATAAGTTTGACCAATGGTGAGCATGTGTATGTAATAAGATGAGATGAATTCATGCGTATTATACCGTGCAATAGCAGCAAGCTACTAAGATAATTGCTAAGATCGGCTATCTTTAAGTTATGAATGTAAATTCCTACCCTACAACATAATTATTTTGTTCTTAGTTGGAGTAATAAAAACATGGGCAGAGCCTATCAAAATCGTAAAGAATCTATGGCTAAAACCTCGGATGCAAAAGCCAGGGTTTACAGTAAGTACGGTCGCGTTATTTATGTCTGTGCGAAAGAAGGCGGTGTTGACCCTGATGGTAACTTAGCACTACGTGGATTAATTGAACGCGCGAAGAAAGATCAGGTACCCACCCACGTTATTGAAAAAGCAATTAAGAAAGCGCAAGGAGGCGGTGGTGAAGACTTTTCTGTTGCTCGATATGAAGGTTATGGTCCCGGTGGTTGTATGGTGATCGTTGATTGTTTAACCGATAATCCTAATCGGACATTTGGTGATGTGCGCCAGTGTTTTACTAAAACAAAATGTAAAATTGGCACAGAAGGCTCAGTGAGCCATATGTTTGATCATACCTGTATTTTAGCTTTATCTGGACAGGAAGAAGAGGCCGTATTGGAAGCGTTATTGATGGCAGATGTCGATGTTAGCGATATTGAGAATGATGATGAAAGCGATGATGGGAAAATCACCGTTTTTTCGCCACATACTGAATATTTCAAAGCTAAGCAGGCATTAACCGAAGCATTTGGCGAAATTGTTTTTGATGTTGATGAAATTCAATTTTTACCCAAAGGCAATACACCCGTTAATGGCGATGCGGTAGAAATGTTTGATAAATTTTTAGAAATGCTAAATGATTTGGATGATGTACAAAATATTTATCATGATGCGGTTGTTTGAGAAAACTATAATTGTTATGTTATTTGGAATATTGGTTAATATATCTAGTTAGACATCTAGTTAGAAACCAAGTAGTAATTGTGAGCAACAAATAAAATATAAATTGAGAATTTTGCACGATTTAATAAAAAATCCATCTGGTTTTCTGTGGGAAGTTAAGGTATGAGTTTTAATTTACGTGGAGTGTTACACAACGGCCCTCAGTGGAATCAGATTTTCCCATTCCTTAACTGGATTGGCGAATTAAAAGATAAGAAAATACTAAGCGCGGATATTATTTCCGGTGTTACCGTTGCCTTAGTTCTAGTGCCGCAATCGATGGCGTACGCGCAGCTGGCTGGGCTCGAACCGTATTACGGTCTTTATGCTTCGTTTTTACCCGGTATTGTCGCCGCATTATTTGGTTCATCGCGGCAACTCGCTACAGGCCCTGTTGCTGTTGTATCATTAATGACGGCTTCGGCGCTTGAACCATTAGCAGCAGACCCCGCTACTTATGTTGTTTATGCGGTATTGCTTGCCTTTCTTGTTGGTTGTTTCCAGCTGGCTCTGGGATTATTGCGTTTAGGCGTACTGGTTAACTTTCTTTCGCATCCTGTGGTACTTGGCTTTACTAATGCCGCAGCAATTATTATTGCGACTTCTCAGTTAGGAAAACTTTTTGGCGTTAGTGTTGAAAAGTCAGAGCATCATTACGAAACTGTCTGGAACACTGTTAATGCTGCAATGACTGATACCCATGGTTATACGTTGATAATGGGGCTGGTTGCACTTGGTATTATGGTGTTGTTAAAACGTGTTTTACCAAAGATACCATCTGTCCTTGTTGCTGTGGTATTTACGACAGTCGTTTCCTGGTGGTTAGACTTTGAAAAACTGGGTGGGAAAGTTGTCGGTGCTGTACCTCAAGGTTTGCCTGGGGTTAAGATGCCAGAGCTTGATCTTTCAATGATGTTTCAGTTAATTACAACCGCGATGGTTATTTCTGTTATTGGTTTTATGGAAGCAATCTCAATTGCTAAGGCGATGGCGGCAAGAACACGTCAGCGGATTGATCCTAACCAGGAGCTTATTGGTCAGGGTTTAGCGAATATAACGGGCAGTTTTTTCCAAAGTTATCCCGTGTCAGGTTCGTTTTCGCGTTCAGCCGTTAACTTTGGTGCAGGTGCAGTGACTGGATTTTCTGCTGTTGTTACCGGCATTATTGTTGCTATTACATTACTCTTTTTGACGCCATTACTTTATCACTTACCTCAGGCAACACTCGCCGCTGTTATTATGATGGCCGTTGCCAGTCTGATAAAAATTGAACCCGTCATCCATGCATGGCGTATTCAAAAACATGATGGTATCGTCGCAGGGGTTTCTTTTCTATTGACTTTAGCATTGGCGCCGCATTTAGAATGGGGTCTTATTGTCGGCATATTATTGTCATTAGGTTTATTCTTATATAGAACAATGCGACCACGCCTTGTTATATTGGCACGTCATCCAGATGGAACTTTGCGTGACGCTGAAGTACATAACCTGCAAACCTGCGACAGTATTTCTTTGATCCGTTTTGACGGGCCATTATATTTTGCCAATACCGGTTATTTTGAAGATATTGTGCTTGAACGAGCCTCCAGTAAACCTCACCTGAAATATATTATTATTGATGCAGAAGGTATAAACGAAATTGATGCGACAGGTGTAGAAATGTTGCATGATTTGGCGCGGCGATTAAAAGCCGCGGGAATACAGATTATTATTGCAAGAGCCAAAAAACAAATTACGGATATTCTGGAACAGACAGGTTTCATTGAACAAATAGGTAAAAAGCACGTTACTCGGTTATGTTCACGTGCATTAAATGTTGTTTGGGATGCCCTGGGTTGTGATGAAAATCAGTGTCCATTACTTGTATCTAACCCATTGACGGGCGAAGCCCAGGCAGTGCGTTGTCAGGCAAATGAAACACCTGAAGAAAAAATGGAAAGAGAGCAACAAGAGAATAGAATAAAGAGAAAAAAAGTTGATGCCAAAAAAGGCGATGTCCTGTAATAAAATGTAGATATTTAGCAGAAGGGTTTAGCTTTTTTTATTTTTATCCATTTTAATGGCGTGTGTTTTATTGCGAGTAATTTTTGTCTGACTGGTTTTGTTGGTTTTGTTTCGAGTTTTTCTTTGCGCCAGATTATTTAAAATAGTATCGCGATTCCCAACTGAATAACCCGGTGTTTTTATGCGTTTAATACGTTCGCCTATTAAACGTTCAATGCTGTTTAAGCTGCGTTCTTCTTCTCTACTTACAAAGGAAATGGCCTGACCTTTATTTCCAGCGCGGCCAGTTCGACCGACACGATGGACGTAATCTTCTGCAAGATAGGGGAGATTGTAATTTATTACATGATCCAGGTTTTGTATATCCAGACCGCGAGCAGCCACTTCTGTTGCTACTAATACTTGAATTTTATCGGCTTTAAAATCTGCAATAGCACGGCGACGTGCACCCTGGCTTTTATCACCATGGCACAATGCGGTTTTAATTTTTGCTGGTTTTAACTTTGCCATTAGTTCATCAGCCTGTGCTTTAGTGCTGGTGAAAACTAAAACTTTAAACCAGTTGTGCTGTTCAATTAATTCGATGAATAAATCGGCCTTTTGATGTTCACCAACAGGGTAGACCACATGTTCGACAGTATCAGCAATTGCATTTTGTTTGGCAACACTGACTAGCTGGTGATTGTTTAATAATTTATTAGCCAGTGCTTTTACTGGTTGAGAAATCGTGGCAGAAAATAATAACGTCTGACGTTTCTTTGGTGTTTTGTTTAGAATTGTAGTTACATCGCTGATAAAACCCATGTCTAACATACGGTCGGCTTCATCAAGTACAACAAATTCTACGCTGCTGAAATTTATATTCCCCTGTTCCATATGTTCAAGCAAGCGTGCTGGCGTAGCAATGACAATATCGATTCCTGCTTTAAGTTTTTTCTGTTGCGAACTGATTTTAACGCCACCATGAAGTGCTTTAATGCTCAGAGTCATAAATTGGGCGTAGCGAGCAATGGTTTCCTCTAACTGTTGAGCAAGTTCACGAGTGGGTGTAAGAATAAGTGCGCGAGGACTATTCGGCAGGGTAGTTATTGGACGGTCACTTATCTGTTGGAGTACAGGTAAAGCAAAAGCGGCTGTTTTACCGGTTCCTGTTTGCGCATTAGCTAATATGTCTTTGCCCTTCCGTGCCGGAATGATGGCTTGTATCTGTATCTCCGTCATTTGTTTGTATCCACAGGCATCCAGTGCCTGCTGAATTTCAGGTGCGAGATCTAAAGATGAAAATATCATGGTGAACCTGTGGGTGAGGTAAATATGTATAGCAATCAAATTGAAGGATGAATTATAACCTCGTTTCCATGTTCTGCGTTACTTGTCTGGTTAAAAATGTACCTGTCACCTTCGGATGTTTTATAGAAGTTCAGTATTACTGGTTAAGTTTAATTAAGAGAATCGTTATCATTAGTGAAAATAATATATAGTGTGTCCTATGGACAAAAAACAATATGATTTGTTAATTGTAGGCGCAGGTGTCTCCGGTAGTGCACTGTTATATCTATGCACAAAATATACAGATATTAAGCGTATTGCTGTTATCGAAAAATACGCTGCGCCTGCCCGAGTCAATTCTTTATCAAGCAATAACAGCCAAACGTTACACTGCGGTGATATCGAAACGAATTACACGCTTGATAAAGCGCTAAAAGTTCAGCGTGCAGCGGGTATGTTACGTAACTATGCAGTCGCACAACCCGATGCGCATCATATAATTTTTAAATATCCAAAAATGGTATTAGGTGTAGGTGAAGCAGAGTGTGATTTATTAAAAAAACGTTTTGATATTTTTAGTCCGCATTACCCTGATTTAAAACTACTGGATAAAGAAGACATTGCCGAAATCGAACCAAAAGTTTCTGAATCTAAAAATGGAGCTGTATTAAATGGAGCAAGATTTCGTGATGATGAAATTGTCGCTTTAGGTTCAACGGATGAATACACCGCGGTCAATTTCGAAGCTTTGTCTCGTTCATTTGTTCGTCAGGCACAGATTGAAGCGGAGAAGCGTCCTGATAAAAAAATCGATGTGTTTTATAACGAACAGGTCGAAAAAGTTGAATTCGATGCGCTTTCCGCGATTGACAATCTAAACTTTTCTGTTAAAACGCAACGAGCAACATATCACTCAGATACATTTGTTGCATGTGCCGGAGGCCACAGTCTTAAAATTGCGCATGAAATGGGTTATGGTCTTAACTATTCAGTGTTGCCCATTGCCGGCAGTTATTATTTCACCCCACATGTTTTAAATGGCAAAGTATATACCGTGCAAAATGATGCGCTGCCTTTCGCTGCAATACATGGAGATCCCGATGTTCTTGTCCCGGGGCAAACCCGTTTTGGTCCAACCGCATTAGTATTACCAATACTTGAGCGTTATAACTATAAAACCTTGCCTGATTTTTTTCAGGTATTTCGTTTTGATCGTCGGGTTGCAAAAGTATTGTGGGATTTACTCCGCGTAAAAGATATACGAAATTATATGTTTAAAAATATGCTGTTTGAAATTCCTTTTATTAGAAAATGGTTGTTTCTAAAAGAAGTACAAAAAATTGTGCCATCACTGCGATTAGGCGATTTAAAGTTTGCCAATAAAGTCGGCGGTATACGACCACAGCTTATTGATAAAGAAAAATGCAAACTGGTGATGGGTGAAGCAAAAATTGATACGGGTGAGGGGAGTATATTTAATATGACACCATCGCCCGGAGGCACTTCCTGTCTTGAAAATGCTGAAAT
Organism: uncultured Thiotrichaceae bacterium; assembly: GCA_964500555.1. Taxonomy (GTDB): domain Bacteria; phylum Pseudomonadota; class Gammaproteobacteria; order SZUA-229; family SZUA-229. The sequence continues at coordinate 7,663 of CAZCOZ010000003.1, forward strand.
TGATATGCGCACCATCGCAAAATATTTAGGTGCAACGATTGATGAAGCAGCTTTGCAAAAAGACTTACTGATCAATGATCATAAGCATGATGCTGCTGATTTTTCTGGTGTTGTAATTTCATAAACAGTTATTTTTAAAGAGCGACCTTGAAGTAAATCGTGATTTGTTCGATTGAAAAGACAAGGTAACCAGTCTCTTCGCTGTTATTGTTAAAGCAAGCATCAGAAACTTGCATAGTGTAAAGAATGTAATAATTGTGTCGATAAATTTTCCACTTAATCTAGATTTTATTTTTAATATATAACTATATCTATTTGATTATAATAAGTAATTATATTTAGGCATGGATTTTGCTTTATTTTAATAAGTAAGTGATGGTTTAATATCGTACAAAGTTTAAGCCAGTCATTATAAATGGATCTTCTACGGATCAACTAAAAGTTAATAACTGAAGTTAATCGGTAAAGAGGATGGTTTGTAATGAAACTGCATCATTTAAGTGCGTTCTGCGCTTGTATATTAAGTTTAAGTATTTCTTCAGCTGTTAGTGCTGCATTTTATGATTTTGAACAATGGGTTCAGGATAATGGTGCGCAAGGCTTCGACAATTCGAACCCTTTTCGGCTAACGGTAGATGGCCTTCAGTTGAAAGCAAAGGCATTTAGTAAACCTAAAACACCTATTCACGTATATCTTGATGATTTATCTGGTGGTATGGGTGTGTGTCCGGAACTGGACGCATATAACCAGTGTGTGGGTAATCCAAGTGTTGGACGTAAGAATAGAGAAAGATTACGTTGGAACTTCAGTGAAAATATTTCCAGTATTACCTTAGAATTTGTGAATGATAAGAATGGATTTATTGGTCGGAAATTTCAATATAAATACAACGGTAATCCATGGCAAACAGCTTTAACTGATGCATCAAGTTTGGCGACTCTCAATTTCGATGGTAGCTCGGATAGAATACAATTTCGCGCCAAAGGAAAAGGCGCTAAGAATCAATTTTATATTGTAAACGCTAATGTGACAGCTGTTCCTGTACCTGCCGCAGTTTGGTTGTTTATGAGTGGGTTATTGGGCTTGGTCGTTATAAGTCGGCGAGCATAATTATTGTATTAACTCCAGGGGTTTAATGCTGCTTCCTTAAGAGGAAAAGCCGTACTATTGTCATTGCGAGGCACGAAGCAATCCCGTTATGACGGAGTACACATGCCAGAGATTGCCGCGTTATCGCTCGCAATGACGGACTTCTCGCTAGAAAAGGCGTAACGACAGACATTGTTGTTGCGCCTTTTTTATATCAATAATTGTTAATTTTAGAATATGTCCAGTGTAAAGAAATCTAGAATTTTGTCAGAAAGTTTTCCACATCGGCAGCTTATTTTTGTGCATTAAAACCATTAAAGCACTGATATTTGGGTGTAATTAAATATTGGCATGAGTATTGCCTTTATAACCTTAGCGTACACGTACGTAGTAAGAATCATTTTGACGGAATAAAAATAATAAAGTAGTCAAAATGATAAATGGATCTTTAAATTGGATCGTTATTTTAATAATGGAAAAGGGGAGTGTGTTATGAAGTTGTCTCATTTGGGTGCGTTCTGTGCCTGTGTATTTAGTTTAAGTATTTCTTCAGCTGTTAATGCAGCATTTTACGATTTTAATCAGTGGATTAATGATAATGGGGAGCAGGGTTTTGATAACTCGAGTCCCTTTCAACTAACGGTTGATGGCCTTCAATTGACAGCAAAGGCTTTTAGTCGGCCAAGTAGCTCGGCCAGGCATGTATATCTTGATGACTTATTTGATGGTACAGGGTCTGTCGCTCTGGGTGGAATGGGTGTTTGTCGGCCGGATCTTGATGCTGCTAATCAGTGCACGGGAAATCCGGCTGTTGAACGTAATCAGAGAGAAAGATTGCGCTGGGACTTTAGTGAGGATATTTCCAGTATTACTTTAGAATTCCTGAATGAGACTAATGGCTTTATTAGTCAGCAGTTTGAATATAAATACAATAGCGATCCCTGGACAACGGCTACTACCGACGCATCAAGTATAGCGACGCTAGCTTTTGATGGTAGCTCGAGTAAGATTCAGTTTCGTGCAAAAGGAAATGCTGCTGGTAGACAGTTCTATATTGTAAACGCTAATGTATCTGCCGTTCCTGTGCCTGCAGCAGTCTGGTTGTTTGCGAGTGGGTTGCTAGGATTGGTTGGCGTAAGTCGTCGACGGTCATAATGGTGCAAAGGCAGGTCATGCTGTAACTGTTCATAACCGTAGAAGTGTTGCCAATAGGGATTTAAGCAGACAGGTTTTAACTCGTCCTGGCCAGAGGTTTCTTAGTTTTGACGGTTGATTTTATATTCAGCTACATTTTGTATTGCGTTTAGTAAAATAGAGCACTGTTTTTCAATGTCAAAATCTATTTCCTGTTTGATTAATGATTCAGTAAGACTGCTTGCTTCTTTTAGTTCTATTGTGCCGCAGCAACGGCTGGCACCATGGAGTTTGTGGGCCTGTTCATAGAGTTTGCTCAGATCTTTATTTTTTAATGCTGTTTTTATTGCGCTTGAATAAGAGGGCAATTCGGCCTGTAACATATCAAATAATTCGTAAGCAAGAGTTTCATTCCCACTGGTGAATTTTTTTGCTAAGTCAATCGAAAAAATTAAGCCCTGTGCTTGTTTACTTGAATATGCTTCTTTAAAAGAAATGGTAGTATTGATGCCTTTGATAACCCACTGACTGATTATTTTTTGTAAAATAAATTCACTGATGGGTTTGATAAGAATGCCATTCATGCCAGACTTTTCTACCATTTGTTTTTCTTGCGGCATTGCATTTGCCGTTAATGCAATAATGATAGTTTGCTTAGCAGAGGTAAGCTCTCGGATTTTTTCTGTGGTCTCATAGCCATCCAGATCTGGCATATGTAAATCCATGAAAATAATATTAAACGATTGTTTTTCTGCATAAGTTATCGCTTGCTGACCGGAACTTGCGGTTGTTACACGTGCATTATGTTTGCGTAGAAGTATTTCTGTGAGGCGTAAGTTTACATCGTTGTCGTCTACAACCATTATATCAATATTCGACCAGTCTATTTTAGTTGAAGTAGGCTGTTTTTCTTTAATGGTGTTTTGTACAGTATTTTGGTCACTTAATACCATGATTTTTTGTTTTAGTACTTCTGTTTTTTCAGTGGTGAACGTGGTGCTATCAAATGTGGTGTTTTTGAAAAAACGATGTTGTAGTTTTTTTAATTCAGAGCGAGAGTGTGTGCTGACAATAAGTAATGAAGGAAGAGTGAATTTCAGATTATTGTGTATTAAATGAGAGTTACCGTTGTTTGTTT
>CAZCOZ010000003.1:11124-17193 GCA_964500555.1 uncultured Thiotrichaceae bacterium
TTATTTCTTTTCGACCTAAGAAAATCACAATAATGTCATTGTCTTTTTCAATCTCGGGAAGATTTTTGATATCTGCAAATGTATGGTCAGTTATCTTGCATTGCCAGTTGTTAAAGAGTGTTTTATAAGACTGTCTTGCGATGAAGTTGTTACTAAAGAATGCAACTTTTTTTCCTTTAAGCTCAAATATTTCATTATCTTTAGGTATGGGTGTAACCGGTATACTAAACCAGAAAGTGGAGCCTTCACCTTTAGTGCTGTCAAAACCAATCTCTCCTTTCATTAGTGCGACAAGTTTGCGGGATATAATGAGGCCTAAGCCTGTTCCGCCAAAACGACGTGTAATACTGGTATCTGCTTGTGAAAAGGCTTTGAACAGATTGTTTTTATCATCAACGTTCATGCCTATACCGGTATCTGAAACGGTAAATTTTATACTGTGTTTAACATCTTTAATTTCGCCCAGGGTTATTTGTAGGTAAACATATCCACTGTCGGTAAACTTAATGGCGTTACCGATTAAGTTGGTGAGTATTTGGTGTGTCCGAAAAGGATCTGAATGTATTATCTGAGGAACATTCGTTTCTATTCGATATAGAAGTTCGATGTTTTTTTCTAAAGCGGCATTACTGGAAAGTGTAATTATGTCTTCAACAATATCAATAAGGTTGAATTCACTTTTAATAATATCGGTTTTTCCCGATTCAATTTTTGACAGGTCGAGTACATCATTGATTATGTCTAGCAAATGCCTGGCTGATTTATGTATGGTCGAAGAATAATCTTTTTGCTGTATTGATAGCGATGTCCCTTGAAGAAGTTCAGTGAAACCGATAATGCCACTTAAAGGCGTTCTTATTTCATGACTCATATTGGCGAGAAATTCTGATTTTGCTCTGTTGGCTACAATGGCTTCGCTACGAGTGATGTCTAATTCTACATTTCGTATTTCAAGTTCTTCTAGTGTTTGTTGTAACTCGTTAGTATATGTATCCAGTTGAAGTTGGAGTCCTTTTCGTGACGCTTTTATTTCATCTTTCATGTTATTAATGCCGGTTTCAAGAATCCCTAATTCACCACTGGACGTGAGTTTCATGTGAATATCTAAATTACCTGCGGCAATATCGGATACGTTTGAAGAAAGCGCTTTTATTGGGGCGATAATTTTTTTGCTGACTATTAACATGATTAGAGACAGAATGAGTAAAGAAAATATTGTTATAGCGGCACCTTGCAGGATGTGTTTTGTTTTTCCTATGGTTGATGGGGTTGTGTTTAATTTGATCTCAAGATTTGCAATGACGTCTTTTATTAGTGGATTATCAGGTGCCGAACGTTGGCGATAAATAGGTGTTTTAAAGGTTAAGACAGGCTCGATAGAAAATATTGAATAAAAAGTAGAATAGGGTGACGGTTTGTTGGTTTTTATGTCATTGACCGTAATGAGATCATTGTGGTTAGCATCGCTTATTTTAATGTAGTTGATGTTTTTATCGGTTACTGCGTTAAGCAGTAATGGGTTTAATGTTTCGATATCATTACTAATTATCGCCTGTTTAACTGTCGGTCTCATTTGGTTAATAATGAAATTACCGTATTCAGTTTGTGAATCTGAGAGGAAAGAAAGTTCGTTATAAGTAAAAGAAACAGATAATATAATGCCAACAATAAATGCTGGCAGTAATGCGATAACAATTATTTGTTCACTAAGACTAAGGGTTTTCATATTTCAGGGTTTTCATATTAAGGTTTCAGGTAGTGATCTCGCGTAGACTAATCATAATAAACGAATCATAATAAACGAATCATAATATTTGTAATGATTATGCATAGAAATAAAACTTATTCTTTATGATCTATTTAATTTTTGATGTCTGATCGAGTAGAATGTACATGATTTCGAGAGCTTAAATCACTTGCTTGAATCATTGTTTGTTACAAATGTTTGTGACAACTTTTATAAGTGAGTAACATACTTATCACTGTGACAGTTTTAAACCAAAGTATTCATTGATCAACAATAACCTAGTTAACCTCTTTTTATTATGAATTACAATACCTTAGCCGATACTATCGGGAATACGCCGTTGGTTCGTCTGCAACGGATAGTGCCGAGTAGCTCAAACACGATCTTACTTAAGCTGGAAGGGAATAACCCTGCGGGTTCAGTCAAAGATCGGCCTGCACTGAATATGATTACTCAGGCACAAAAACGCGGTACGATCAAACTCGGAGATACATTGATTGAAGCGACCAGTGGTAATACGGGTATTGCACTTGCGATGGCGGCAGCGGTGATGGGGTATCGCATGATTTTAATTATGCCCGATAACATGAGTGAAGAACGTCGGGCGGCGATGAAAGCGTACGGTGCAGAATTAATTTCTGTAACGAAAGAACAAAGTATGGAAGGTGCGCGTGATCTTGCCTTGCAGATGCAGGATGAAGGTAAAGGTATTGTGCTAGATCAATTCAATAATCCGGATAATCCTGAATCGCATTACATTGGTACGGGGCCGGAAATTTGGCAACAGACAGAAGGAAATATTACTCATTTTGTTAGCGCCATGGGTACGACGGGGACAATCATGGGTACCTCGCGTTATTTAAAAGAGAAAAGTTCTGCGATTCAAATTGTTGGTGTGCAACCTGAAGAAGGTTCTCGTATTCCAGGTATTCGTCGGTGGCCTAAAGAATATTTGCCGGGTATTTTTGAAGCCGCGCGCGTTGACCTTACTTTAGATGTCAATCAGCAAGATGCAGAAGAAACGACGCGTCTGTTAGCATCAAAAGAAGGGCTTTTTTGTGGTGTCTCTTCGGGTGGTGCGGTTGCTGCGGCGCTTCAGCTCAGTCAGCAAGTTGAAAATGCCGTTATCGTATCGATTGTTTGTGATCGAGGCGACCGTTATCTTTCTACCGGTGTATTTCCAGCATAGGCATTATTTCAGAAGCAATTTCAAAAAATAGTATCAGAAGTTAAGTTCACAAGAGTCCGTATAAAGTTATGTCTAAAAGAAACAAGCGTAGACGCCGGCAGCGTTTGCCCGAAGATCCAATTGAGGTTGAAATCACAGGGTTATCAAGTGAAGGTCGAGGTATCACTCATCTTGATGAGCGTACGATTTTTATCGATCAGGCGCTTAAGGGTGAACGCGTATTATTCAAATACACGCAACGCAATAAAAATATTGCGGAAGGGCGTACTGTTGAAGTTATAGAAGCCTCTGATTTGCGTGTCGAGGCAAAATGCAAAGCGTTTGAAATGTGCGGTGGCTGTAGTTTGCAACATATGCAATCTAGCGCGCAGATTGATCTTAAGCAAGCTATGCTGCTTGAGCAGTTTCAGCATAATGATGTTACGCCAGATTCGGTTATTGAACCTTTACTCGGCCCTGAATACGGCTACCGGCATAAAGCACGATTAGGTGTGCGTTATGTGCATAAAAAAGGCAAGGTGTTGGTGGGGTTTCGTGAGCGGCATGCTTCGTTTATAACGGAAACAAGTCGTTGTGAAGTGTTGCATCCCTCCGTTGGTGAAATTATTGAAGAGCTAGCTGATTGCATTGGCCAGCTCGAAGAAAAACGTAGTATTGCGCAAATAGAAGTTGCCGTTGGTGATAATCAAACGGTTTTAGTGTTTCGTCATCTGGAGCCTTTATCGGATGATGATCGAAAAATACTTACGGATTTTTGTCAGAGCCATAACCTGGTTTGTTATTTACAGGCAGGCAAGCCTGACGATTTAGAACTTTTGTACCCTGAAAAAGTTGAGCCACTGTATTACATATTGCCCGGCATGTCTGTATCAGATAAGCATGGTCATCCGGATTTAAAAATTGAATTTCAGCCATCCGATTTTACGCAGGTAAATCCAGAAATAAATAAACGTATGGTGGCGAATACGATTGATTTTCTGCAGATGAATAAAACCGATAAGGTATTAGATCTCTTTAGTGGTTTAGGTAATTTTTCTTTATCAATGGCGCAACACTGTCAGCAAGTAACAGCGGTAGAAGGATCCCTGGCGATGGTTAAAAAAGCCAGAGATAATGCAACGTTAAATAATATTGATAATGCCGAATTCATCTATGCAGATTTATACAGTGATGAAACCTTGTCTGCACCCTGGTTAAAGCAGAAATACGATAAAATTTTGCTCGATCCACCGCGTTCGGGTGCTGCAGCTATTTTGCCATCATTAAAAAAGATGCAGGCATCTATTATTGTATATGTCTCCTGTCATCCAGCGACACTTGCGCGTGATGCGGCCGTATTGGTTAATGACTTAGGGTATAAACTGAAACAGGCAGGAATAATGAATATGTTTCCGCATACTGGGCATGTAGAGTCAATTGCGGTGTTTGAAAAATGATACGACTAGATTTGGTTGGCGTAACACCTTGTTCCCATGAAATGCTGGGCTAAAATATGTTTGTCATTCCCGAATGTTTTTATCGGGAATCTATAGTCTTTACGTTATCTGGAAACACTGGATCCCCAATAAAAACATTTGGGGATGACAGTAAAAAACTAAATTTAAGTCTGCCTGCGTAAAACTCTCATGCTAAGAAAAAAGCCATTTTTATGCCGCCGACATCGATAATGTCGGTGTCAGCAAGTGGGTGTTCTTTGTCGATTTCGATGCCATTTACCATTGGCCTTTTATTACATTTTCCAGCATCAACCACAATTAAAAAATAACCAGTAGGGCGACGAGTAATAGCCGCAACTTGAACATTGGGGCTGCCTACAGTGGTTAATACTTTAGTTAGTGGAAGTTCCTTTCCTTTATTATCACCTGACATTATACGAAGTTTTGCTGTATCTGGAGTTGTCGTAGTTGAAGAGGAAGCTAGAATACTTATTGTTGATTTTTTCGTAGCTGCACTATCTGGTCGAATAACCATAGTTTCGACAAAGTCACTTTTCTCTTTTGTGTCAGCGTTAATGTATTTCAGTTGGTGGTTTCCAATAACGATAGAATTATTATTGACCAGAGCCTGTTTGGTTATTTTTTGGTTAGAAATTAAAGTTCCGTTAGTACTCTCTAAGTCTTCAATAAATGAGTCATTAAAAATAGTTAACACTTTAGCGTGGTAACCACTTACCGACAGATTATCAATATGAATATCATTATCAGGCCTGCGCCCGATAGTAATAACATCTTTATCAAGTTGATATTCGTTTATAACGTCTCCGTCTAAACTAAGTACTAATTTTGCCATGTCGTATTCGTGTGTTACCGTTGTATTAAGAGAATATGCTAAAAAGACGAGAAAACAAGTTATTTCTCGCTGCAAAGGGTTTTATCGGTTTAACCAGTATTGCAGAGATATTATCCCTGCCGCCGTGTTCATTTGCCAGACGAATAATTTCTGTTGCTGCTTTTTCTAAATCATTACTGTTTGCAATTATTGTCGATTTAATTAAATCGTCCTCAAGCATATCGTTGACGCCGTCAGAACAAAGCAGGTAAATGTCATTTATCATGGCAGTGTCTTCCTGTATATCAATATTGACCTCTGAATCAATGCCGATTGCGCGTGTAACTAAATTTTTATTTAGAGAATCTCGAGCTTGTTCTGGCGTGTAAAAACCACGTTCGATAAGTTCCTGCATCAAACTGTGGTCACGTGTTATTTGTTTTAGTTCACCATTGCGTAAACGGTAGAGACGAGAATCACCCACGTGCGCAACCGTAAATTGATTGTTATAAAACATAATGACGACGACAGTGGTTCCCATGCCGCGATATTGTGGATTATCTTCGGCGGATTCATGGACCTTGGTATTGGCCTGTGTAATGGCATCTTGAATCATCAGGCTTTCAGGGCTGTAAATAGTGCTACTGTTCTTTTTCCCTGAAGAAAGCAACTTTACTTTTTCAGTCACGAACTCTTTAATTGTACTGACCGTTATCGCGCTTGCCATTTCGCCGCCACGGTGACCGCCCATGCCATCGGCTAATACGGCAAGTGCAATATTGTCGTCAATGGCAATCGCGTCTTCATTATGATCACGAACGCAGCCAATGTCGGTTTGACCATAAAGTAAAATTTTTCCTTTAAT
>CAZCOZ010000003.1:17293-29549 GCA_964500555.1 uncultured Thiotrichaceae bacterium
GATCACGAACGCAGCCAATGTCGGTTTGACCATAAAGTAAAATTTTTCCTTTAATACCCATGCTTAAGAGCGACCTGTAGCAGATTTTTTTGAAGCAGGTTTGTTTTCGGTCTTACTTTCCAAGGGTTTATTCTTTAAGGCTTTTTTTTCAGTCGCTATAATTTTTAAGCATTTCGAAATATCAGTAACCATATTTTTCCCACGTTCATAACGTTTCGTGAGATCTTTTTCCATTGCGCGATTAATCACTATTGTCACGCAGCGAGGAATTCCTGGGTTAATTGTATGAGGAACAGGGTGTTTTTCATTAGCGATTTTATACATCAATGATGTGATTGAGTCGGCAGTAAAAGGGAGTTTCCCCGTCACCATTTGAAATAACATTACGCCCAGTGAAAAAATATCAGATTGTCCTGAGACGTGTTTACCGGCAAGTTGCTCGGGTGACATGTAAGAGGGGGTGCCGAGAACCATACCCGTTTTAGTTTTACTTGAATCGGTAATTCTGGCAATGCCAAAATCCGTTATTTTTAGTGTATCGGTTTCCTGATCCCACATTAAATTCGCAGGTTTAATGTCGCGATGAACAACATTGTGTCGATGGGCATAATCAAGAGCCGATGCAGCACGTTGTATTAGAGACAGAACTTGCTCGATAGGCAATAATGTATCTGATTTAATGTGCTTGTTTAAATCGCCGCCTTTAAGGAACTCCATTGCGATGTAGGCAAGATCATGTTCCTCGCCTGCGTCGTAAATGGTAACGATATTAGGGTGGGTTAGACGCCCCGCAGTTTCTGCTTCGCGAAAAAAGCGCTGTTTAACTTCGGCTAGCTCGTCATCTTCAAATTCCTGTGATAATGCCATGGTTTTAATTGCCACGGGACGAGATATTTTTGGATCTTTACCAAGATAGACCGCACCCATTGCGCCTTTACCTAGTTCACGATCAAGTTGGTAACGACCAAGCATGGATTTTTCAATACTACCGTCGGCATATAATGAAGCACCGCCAAGAATAACGGTTTCTTCTAAAGATTGTGCACGGTTGGAACGGTTGGCAATATCACGGAAATTGGCATCATGATCGGACATGTAATCATAAACTGATTTCGCTTTATTGAATTGACGTTTGCGTTCGTAATCGAGAGCCAGGTTGTAGAGTAATTCGAGAGACGATTTGTCGGCAGGTAGTTTGCGAAATTTTTCAAAAGCCATGTCGAGTTGACCCTGACCCTGCTGCGAAAGTCCTAGCATGCGATTGGTTTCGGCTGATTCGATATCAAGACGAGCTTTACCTTTTTCCGATGAGAAGAAACGTTTTGTCGTCAGTAAAATATGTCCCGCAGCAAGCAATAAAGCTGGAGCCATTAACTGCAGCCATGTACCTTGTGTTGTCATCATAAGGTAATGTGTTGCAAATAACGCGAGCAACAACAGGCTGGTGATAACGAAACCAACCACGGCGCTGAGTCTGGGTAATAAAAACATCAGATATAGAGCGATTAAAACAATTGCTGCAAAGCGTGCAGAACTGGCCCATTCAGGAGAGATAAAAAAATCTTCGTTGAGAATACTTGAAACTGAATGTGCGAGTGCGACGACGGGTGGCATTGCGGGATCTATCGGCGTAACAAAAGTATCACCAATTCCTAATGCAGTGGCGCCAATTAAAACAATTTTACCTTTGTATTTATCCGCGGGAATTTTTCCCTGTAAGACATCATAGAAAGAGTCGATGGGGAAGGCGCTGTCATATTCTTTATCATGATAGAAAAATGTATGCATTAGTGAACGATTATCCGTTTTGATATTGAGTCGGCCAAGTTTTACATTTGAACCCGGTGTAATGTGAATGTCATCGTTATCCAGATTTAAACTTTTTGCGGCTAACACTAATGCCATGGAGGGGTACAGGTCGCCATAATAATCGATAACCAGCGGTTCATTTCGAATACTGCCATCAACATCTAATAAGGTGATTGAAGCACCAATTGCTTCTGCGTGTTCGCCTAAAACAGCAATGGGCGGATAAGCATCAATAACAGATAATGGTGCTAGTTCATCCGACAGGCCATCAGAAATATTATCATTGGCTAACTTGTTTTTTGTGACATATGCCGGTAATAGTTCATCAGGTTCGCCATAAGGTGTGCCCTGAACGACTGGCATATGAAAAATAGTATTGCCTGCATTACGCATACTTTGCGCAAGAATTTTATCTGTGTCGAGAACCACTTCAGCAGAATTAATTTGTTGAAGATAGGTTTTAATGTCTTCACTTACCTGTGAATGTAACGGTGAATTTTTTAATGCTTTGGCTATTTTATTAATAGCGGCTTTAGTATTTTGTTTTTTTGTGAGCGAAGTGCGACTGTTTTCAATAGTGGCAGTGAGTTCACTAACATAATCAGGTATAGCAGAAATGCTGCTCGCTTCGAATGACTGTTTAAGTTCTCGAATAAAGACTAAGCCAGGGTCAAGTTGTGGCTCGGAGAAAAATACCGTTTGACCAACCGCTTTAGCGCCACCTTGTTTTAAAATATCGAGCATTCGCGCATGGGCATCACGAGGCCAGGGCCAACGTCCGATGTTCTCTATACTTTGATTATCAATTGCAATAATGGCAATTTTTTTACTTGCTGTTTGGGAGGATGATTTAACACCAAAGTCGTAGGCATCTCGTTCCAGGCTGGCAATAAAATCAGAGCCGGCAAAAGTCAGGAGCACCAGAGTAATAGCAAGACCAGTAAACCAGTCGCTTTTAAATATGCCGTTTTTCACTAAGGTGTCTCATTGGGTGGGATTTTTATATTCTGTGCTTATGATTTGGTTAATGGTTGCGGGATTAATGGCTTGCCAGTCAATCGTTAACGAGTTTATTTTATGTGACTAAACAGGTAATATTTTAGTCGTAAATTATTTTTTTACGCTTTAAAAGCGGGAAAAAAGTGTATTAGGAGGATGATGTTTGTTCAAGAAAAACTGTACTACTCAGTTTGTCGTGCCAGCATGATGGTGTTCTTTCTGTATTTTCGAGTGTGAGCTGGGTTTTGAAGATTGGAGGCAAATAGTTGCAGGGTTGGTTTAGATTGTATTTGTCAGCTAATCTGGCAGACGATATCGTCTGCCAGGCTGTCCTTATTATCACTATCCCTGGTTACCACTATCGGGGAGTAGGACTAAAAAATTGTGTGCTAATAACCTGCGCTACGGTTGAGCCTAAACGCTCTGCGAAGCGCTGCAGAAGGTCTTCTTTAACGGTGTAATTTACCATGGTCTCTTCACCAATAACTTCTCGTGCGACATAGCTTGAACTGGCTAGTCCATCAATAAGGCCAATATTGACTGCCGATTCACCGGTCCATATTAAGCCTGAAAAAAGCCCTTCGACGGAGGTATCAAGTCGATCGCCACGACCTTTTTTGACGGCGTCAATAAACTGCTGATGAATTTCAGACAGCATAACTTCCATATGTGCGGTTGTCTCTTTGTTGATGGGTAAGAATGGATCGAGCAGGGCCTTGTTTTCGCCTGCAGTTAATGTACGACGTTCGACGCCTAATTTTTCCATGGCGTCGACAAACCCAAAGTTATCCATACGCACGCCGATAGAACCAATAATGCTGGCTTTGTCCGCATAAATTTTATCGGCGGCAGAGGCAATGTAATAGCCGCCTGATGCACAAATGTCTGTCACTACAGCATAGAAGGGCGTGTCAGGGTTTTTATTACGTAGGCGAATGATCTCATCGTAAATATAACCAGACTGTACGGGTGAACCACCGGGACTATTAATTCTGAGAATAACACCGGCGCTGTTTTCATTGTCAAAGGCATCACGTAATGCGGTGACAATGCTGTCTGCATTAGCTGTTTCGTTGTCGGCAATAACGCCACTTAATTCAACTAAGGCAGTGTGTTTTTCAGTGTTGCTTACGGAGGTAAGGCTACCTGCTTTACTGAACATAAACAGAATGACAGCAATATAAGCGAAGGTAAGTAATTTAAAAAAGATACCCCAACGACGTGAGCGGCGCTGTTCTTTCAGGCTGGACTCGGCGAGTTTGGTAACAACGTCTCGTTCCCATAATGGGTCGTGGTCAGTCATAGTAATTTTCCAGGATTGTTTTATTTATAAATAGGGTTTGTTATTGAAGCTTATTATGGTTCAGAAAATCAAATAAATCTGTGATATGGCTTAAACAAATTAGTGGATTATATTTTTCTAAGGTTTCTGCGTCGTGTACGCCGTGGGTCACACCAATACTTTGTACATTGGCGTTGTTAGCCATTTTTAAATCATGTTCGCTATCACCAATCATAAGAGCTTGCGAGGTGGAAAAGTTCAATTCAGCTAAAATTTCATGCAACATTTCAGGGTGCGGTTTTGACTGGTTTTCGCCCGCACATCGTGTTGTGGAAAAGTAACGCGACATATTGTGTTCGTCCATCGAATGCGTTAATCCTCTGCGACTTTTACCTGTCGAAACGGCTAGCGTGTAACCTGCAGTACGTAAGTTATCAAGTAGAACTTCAACACCCGAAAAAAGCGGCGCAGCCACGGTATTGTGATGTACATAATGTTCGCGATAAGTATCCGCTATTTTTTCTAATAGGGCATGATCGTTAGCGGCATCAAATTCAGGATGAAGTTTTTCAATCGCTTCTATTAAACCTAAACCAATAACATCTTTTGCCTGTTTGTTGCTGACAGTAATATTTGCTGCCTGCAGGCTGGCGTGTTGCAAACTGCTAACGATACGGTCGATAGAATCAACCAGCGTGCCGTCCCAGTCAAACACAAGAAGGGGGAATTTCATTTTAGTTTTTGATTAGCCTCTAATGATTGCTGCGTAAATGTTGTAATAATTTTTGAATATCGTCACTCAGTGGTGCTTCAATTGTGATGTCGGTGTCGAGTGGTAAATAGAGTTTTTTTGCATGTAAGAAAAGGCGTTTAAAACCAAGTTGGCGAAATGTCCGGTTAGCCTGTTTGTCGCCATACTTGGAGTCACCAATAATGGGGTGCTCACAATATTGCGCATGAACGCGAATTTGATGCGTGCGTCCGGTTTCAATCGTTACTTTCATTAAGCTGCAATGTTGAAAAATTTCGATGGGTTCGAAGTGACTAATGGCTCTGTCACCCGATTTGTCGATTTGCATAATATGCTCGCCACCACGTTTGATTTTACTGATGCCCATATCAAACATTTTTTTACCGTGTGACCATTGGCCGTGGAGCAGAGCGATATAGGTTTTTTCGATGCGATTTATTTTTTCATGGCGTAGCAGTTCATGTAACTCGGCCAGGACACGACGATTTTTTGCCAGTAATAAACAGCCGCTGGTTTCTCGGTCGATACGATGGACAAGCTCTAATGATTGTTCGGGCCGAATCTGGCGAAAGGCTTCGATGACACCAAACTGTAAACCACTGCCTTTATGAACAGCAATGCCAGAAGGTTTATTGATAGCAATGATGTCATCGTTTTCAAAAATGATGGCGTTTTTTAGTGCGAGTTGCACGCTATCGGGTATCTGTGCGTCCTTATTTTCGCTGATGCGTACAGGGGGGATTCTTAACGTATCTCCAGCCTGTAATTTATAGTGCGGTTTTTTTCGACCGCTATTGACACGAACCTGGCCACTGCGTAGAAGTCGATAAACGTGACTTTTTGGTACACCTTTTAAGTGCTTGACCAGGAAGTTATCAATGCGTTGACCGGCCTGATCATCATTAATATCAATTAAACTGACACCATTCCTATTTATCTGCATGTGTGGGCTATTATTATGTGTAAGGCTATTCGTTGTTGATGACGTGTGCCTTTGATTGCCGGTCGTTTGCGGTTCGTTCGCGGCTCGTTCGTATGAGGCGCAGTTTGACAGAGTTGTCAGGTCATGTGTTAGTATAAGCCGTTGCATTTATTGGCAATAATGTAGAACAACGAAATCATCCTATTTGTGCAGACTACTCATTAAATTTTTGAGACTGCAGTTTTTTACAAAATGATGAATTTTAACTACAAATACAAACCAGTTCGTAGCATTTAAGCGCTATTTGTGACTGGTTACTTTGCAACGGGTTATTTAGAGAAAAACTGATTTTGAACATTTGCCGGTGTATTTTACATTGAATTTTACATGTTGAATTTTGACGCTGAGTTTTGATGTTGGATAACAGCAGATGTTACTAAGTAAGTAAAAACTATAATAAAAGATACAAATTTATACAAATTTTATACAAATTAAAGAACGATACAATTAATGTATTCCCTTATTTTCAATACTAATAATACTCTTACTCTACCAGAGAGCGCATTATTCTCACTTGCTGTGATGATTGCTGCTTTTTGCGTATGGCAGTGCTCAGCTGTATTTGCTTTGCGTGCTAGACAGAATGTCTGTCAGCATCAAAATAATGCTGCTGTCGATATGGTATTGAAAGCGAAACAAATTACAGGTTTAACTGCTAATGAAAAGAATTCTTATCAATGCAGTCCAGAAGGAAGAAGTGCGAGTGGCCATGGTCGATGGTCAGCAACTTTACGATCTGGACGTAGAAGTCCCCTCCCGCGAACAGAAAAAATCCAATGTTTACAAGGGTAAAATTACCCGCGTAGAACCCAGTTTAGAAGCGTGCTTCGTTGACTACGGTGCAGAGCGCCATGGTTTTCTGCCATTTAAAGAAGTGGCGCGCATGTACTTTACTGAAGAAGCGCAAAAATCTTCTGGTCGTCCCGACATTCGTACCGCGATCAAAGAAGGGCAGGAAATTGTCATTCAGGTGGAAAAAGAAGAGCGCGGAAACAAAGGCGCGGCTTTAACCACATTCATCAGTCTGGCAGGACGTTATCTTGTTCTTATGCCAAACAATCCTCGTGCAGGTGGTGTCTCTCGTCGCATCGAAGGCGAAGATCGCAGTCTTATCCGCGAAGCATTAAGTCAACTCGAAGTGCCTAATGGTATGGGATTGATTGTGCGTACCGCAGGTGTCGGCCGCAACGCCGAAGAATTGCAGTGGGATTTAGACTATTTGCTGCAGTTATGGACCGCATTTGAAAAAGCCGCCGCAGCCAAACCATCACCGTTTTTGATCTATCAGGAAAGTGACGTAACCACGCGTGCTTTGCGAGATTATTTTAGAAATGATATTGCAGAAGTATTGATTGATGATAAAGAAGTCTACGATCAGGCAATGGATTTTGTTTCGCAGGTAATGCCAAACAGTGTGCATAAAATTAAATTTTATGAAGATACCGTACCGTTATTTAATCGCTTCCAGGTGGAGAATCAAATTGAGTCGGCCTACCGCCGTGAAGTGACGCTACCTTCGGGTGGTGCAATTGTAATTGATCACACAGAAGCGTTAATTTCGATTGATATCAACTCCGCGCGAGCAACTAAGGGTAGCGACATAGAAGAGACTGCAACGCATACTAATTTAGAAGCGGCGGATGAAATTGCACGTCAATTTCGTTTGCGTGATTTAGGTGGTTTAGTGGTTATCGATTTCATTGATATGATGAATAATCGAAATCAACGTGCAGTAGAAAATCGGTTAAACGATGCGGTACAAATTGATCGCGCGCGCGTGCAAATTGGACGTATTTCGCGTTTTGGTTTACTGGAAATGTCGCGCCAACGATTAAAGCCTTCCTTAGGTGAATCGACACAAGTTGTCTGTCCGCGTTGTACCGGCCAAGGTACGATTCGAACGGTTGAATCTTTATCAGCGTCATTGATTCGTATATTGGAAGAAGAAGCATTAAAGAGCAGTACTGCACGCGTTGAGATACAGGTGCCAATTGATGTGGCGACATATATTCTTAACGAAAAGCGTAAAGCAATTCATGAGATTGAAAAAGAAAGTGGTGTGCATGTATTAATTGTGGCGAATCCAACGTTGGAAACGCCGCAGTATAAAGTGGAGCGCGTACGTAAAAGTGATTACGATGAAAGCGATGATAAAGCGAGTTATCTACGTGCCGATACCGATAGTGAATATGATGTAGGCACGTTTAAAGAAAAACCCGTTATGCCTGAAAAAGCAGCCGTTTCTGCAATATCACCGGGAACACGGCCAGTAGCAACACCAGCACCAAAAGCAGCACCGGTTATTGAAAAAACAGCAAAACCCGTTGGCTTTTTTGGCAAAATAGCTTCTATCTTTAGTGGTGATAAAGAAGAAGAGGTAGAAGAAAAAACGGCTCCTGGTTCAAGTCAGGGACGTGGTCAGCGTGGTGGCCAAAATCGTAACCGGAACAATAATCGCAACAAAAATAATCGTAATAGAAATAGTAGTCAGAATCGTAACCGGAATCGTAAACCCGATTATTCCAAAGATCAGTCTAAAGACAGTGCTGCACAAAAGCAGGCGAAAGGCTCGTCGAATACGGCTAAAGATACTGCTGAAAAATCGAAAGAATCGAATAAGCAAAGCGGTCAGCAGGCGAGTGGCCAAAACCGTAACCGGAATCGTCGACGTAGTAGTAACCGTTCGAAATCTAACGATGCGCCACAACAAAAGTCGAATGATCAAACTCAAGATCAGAAGCAGAGTGGTGGGCAAGGCGGCGGACAAAACGATGGACAAAACAACAGTCGAAAACCAGAGGCTGCAAAACCAGAGGTTGCAAAGTCTGATAAGTCACCAGTAAAAAGCCCAGCAGTGAAAAATAATGTATCGGCTGATTCCTCTTCCTCGAATAGCCAGGCGAAATCACAGTCGCAAACAAAACCGGCAACTGATAACAAACCAGATGCTAGTGCAAAAGTGAATAAGCCAGCAGAAAAGGCAAATACGCCTAAACCGCAGGCTAGCAAACCGTCTAGTGATAATCAGCCTGCTGATAAACAACCAGCGTCAAATGAAAACAGGCCTGTGTCATAGACGCCAGCCTGTAATTTAGATGGGATTATTTTAAAAACGACTTAATCACACAGTGTGTGGTTAAGTCGTTTAACGTTTGGCTTACTCTATTTTGGTTTGCTCTATTGACGCGCTTATTGATTTTTATTGATATGGTTCAACAAACCATTAGAAGCATCTTCAATAAGATCTAACACGATTTCAAAACCGCGTCCCTGGCCATAATAAGGATCGGGTACTTCGCTTTCCTGACTTTTCGCAAAATCAAGAAATAAATGAACGCGGTCTTCGTAATCGGCAGGGCAGATGCCAAGCAAATCCTCGACATTACTCTTATCCATAGCAACAACGTAATCGTATTCGGAGAAATCATCTTCGCTGACTCGCCGTGCACGTTGTGCGCTTAAATCTATGCCACGTTTAGCCGCCGCAGCTTGTGCACGCCCGTCGGGTGAGCTGCCGACGTGATAAGCGTGAGTGCCAGCAGAATCAATCGTTATAATGTCTGACTGATTTGCCTGTTCAACCTGATGTCGAAAAACACCTTCAGCAGTAGGTGATCGACATATATTGCCCATGCAAACAAATAAAACTTTGGTCATGCTTTGCTCCGAGTATAACGTTGAGAATTGTTGATGATCTGGATGTTACTCCTTTATTTCAGAATCTAGTTTACTTTGAAATGTAGTTTATTTTCTGCGCTTTGGAGTTGAATTCGCTTGTTTCTCTGAGCCTGTGTTTCTCGTTGCCGATAAGGCTGGCTTAACCACCAAACCAGAACGTCATGTTTTTTTCCAGAAATTCTTCATAAGGCATGTAATGTGAACCATCACATGAAAAATTCAGACCTACCATGCCATTGACAACATTCAGAGAAGCCGCGCGTAAATAAACGGTTTCATCAGCAAAACGTAGGGCTTTAAATTGCTGAAATATTAATGAAATCTTTTCAGGTTGAACTGTTGCTTTGTCAAAATAATCCTGCTGTTGATAGGCTAAACAGATATCAGGATTACTTAGCTCGTTCATGTTTAAAATTTGATAGTCGAATGGATTGTCAATGCGCCACAGTGTGGCACGGCTGCTAGAGAAGTGTAATTTTGCATGAAAGACGCCTTGCGCAATTATTAATTCTTCAATTAAGCTGAGTACATCATCAATTTGTGCATCCATCACGCTTTCCACTCGTTCCTGCGAAAACAAACCACTGCGGATAGCTGGGTCGCCTTTTACCTGCAACCAGTTTTTTTCATTTATATATTGTTCGGAAGATTGTGGCAATTCACGTAAATCAAAATCGGCCCCCAAATAACCGCTTACGTGCCCCTCTGTATCATATATTGCTTTAATAGCGGTTAACGAAGGGCGTTTACGGTTTCGACTGATATAGGCTTCCGATAAATAATAATCTTCACCCTTTAATGCGCGTTGTAAATAGGGTCGTGCAATACGGTCTCGTCCGATTTGGCCTTGTTTAAAACCTGTGCGAGTAGCATCTTCGGTTAACTGACGCCCGGAGTTGTCTACTATCCAGAGATATTTGCAATATTGCGCGTTAGCCATTTCTGTCGCAAGCAGATTTTCTAATGCCTGCCGATTAGACATGTTGTCCGCGCAGGCTTTAGCCAGTCCGGACATGGAATCGAACAGTAAAGTGGTTAGCATCTCCCGTTGTTTACTGATTGTCTTTTGTAATGTTGTTTGGTTAATCATTAATAATTTTAAGATTGAGTAAGTTAATTTCCAGTAATACGAACAGTAAAGAAGTGCGAGTATAAATTACTCTAGTCTGACAATTTGTTGTTGAAGTTTGCGCATGGCTTGTTGAGTATTCTCAAGTTCTTTGAGTAACTCGTCATGTGTCACGGGTTGCCGCAATTCTGCCAGGCGCTCAGCTTTTGCTTCATCCAGATTATTTAATACTACGGCGATAAATAAATTAATAATGACGAACGTTCCCATGATTACGAAACTGACGAAATACAGCCAGGCATAAGGTTGTGTCTCCATTGCGGTGTACATCACATCGGTCCAGTCTTCCAGGGTGACGATACGAAACAAGGTTAATAAAGACAGACCAAGCGTGCCCCAATGTTGTGGATCGGTAATATGGAACAGGTGATAGCCGGCGATGGCATAGATGTAGAAGATGATAGACATCAGTAGCATGATGTTTCCCATGCTGGGGATGGTGCGCATTAGTGTGGCAACAATCAGCCGTAGTTCGGGTAGCGCAGATATTAAGCGTAATACTCGCAGTAGACGAGCAAGACGAGCGATCATTGCCAGCTCTCCGGTGGTGGGCAGCAGGGATAATACAATTACACTGAAATCAAATAGATTCCAGGCATCACCAAAGTACAGCTTTAAACGCGGCGCAACAGCACTAATTTTAAGTGCGGCTTCAATAATAAAGGCCGCTAAAATCAAGTGATGGCCTAGCTCGAACCAGTTACCGTATTTCGCTACCAGTGTGGTACTGGTTTCAAGGCCGAGAATCAGTGCATTCAATAAAATGAGGGCAATAATCGAGCGTTCAAACAAAGGGGTGTTAACCAGCGTAGCAAGTCGTTGCTGCCATGGCGGTTGGCTTATTTTATTCATGGAATACAATAGCGACTGCTGAAGTGATTTACTACGTTTTTTCCTGATGAAGAATGTCTTCCAATGTCAGACCGGTGATGCCATTAATTGTACGCCACAGGTAATAAAAAATAGCCACCATCATCACCATAGAAGGAATGGCAATGACTGGATAACTGAGCAGGGTCATTTGTCCGAGTTGTTCGTTAAACTCAGGGCTGCCTGTCGGGCTGGTAACAATCCACTTTGCCAGAATATAATTCATCACCGATGAGAAGAAAAATGTGCCACTTAATAGATAAGTGGCAATCATCAATCGAGAATTAAATGTTGTTGTTTGGTTCAGTTCATCGAGTCTCTGATTGATCTTATCGACATTTAAAATCTTCGGGTTGTACAGCAACGTTTTAATTAGTGGATAAGGGGTGCGTGTCGAAATTAATATGGCAATGCCGATGATGCCGGGAATAGCGGCTTCTTTAATTGCTAACCACTGGTTGTCGAGTTGCAGTAAACCAATACCGCCCGTGAGTAATACACTGATTAAACCTAACAGCGCAATGAAATTAAATTTGCGGTATTTGACCAGCTCAAAAAGTCCCCAGCTAACCGGAAAGGCCAGTGCTACAATTAAAGCGCCACTGGCACCAAGATCGCTATCAGCACTGAACTTCATCAGGATAACCGAGGGAATAATAATACTGACGAGTAAATCAATCAGCGGTCGCGGTTTATGCGCTGTCGGTTTGTTTGTATCTGTTGTGGATAAATTGTTCATATTGTTCATGCGATATT
>CAZCOZ010000003.1:29649-41821 GCA_964500555.1 uncultured Thiotrichaceae bacterium
ATTTGATTAACCAATCTGATCAACATTACCTCAAATTTATAGATGTGTCACCGGTTGGTTTTCACGAATCCAGCTAGTAATACCATTGCGTACATTATAGACCTGTGTATAACCTAATTGCTTGACCAGATAGCGTGCTAGTGAACTGGTTCTGCTACCGGTGCGGCAGATCAGAATCACTGGCTCATCTTTGTCAATAGTTGATGTAAACCGAGTTAAAAAATCGGGGTTTATCTGCCCATTGTTATCAACATAAGTGAGTAACTGACTGTTCTCGACGACACCGGTTTGTTGCCATTCGTCCAGACGTCGTATGTCATAGATGGGAATGTTTTGCTCAAGTTTGGTTTTTAACTGTTTGTTATCCAGATTATTGTAAGGCAGTTCCATACAGCCTGACAATATCGTTGTTAGCAAAAATAATCCAAAAATTTTAATTGTCACTTTTTAATTATCACTTTATTTAGAGAGCTTTGCACGAAGAGAAACAGGACTAAATTTTCTTTCATTTTGCCATCCCCGATAAAAACACTCGGGAACGACAGAAACTATTGTCGTGCAAAGCTCTTTATTAATTATCACTTTTTAATTACGACGGTTTCGTTCAGTGAAGTTGAACAGCAGTGCCTTACTCACTGCTGTTCATAAAACCCAACAGATGTAACAAACTGGTGAACAGGTTAAAAATGGAAACAAACAAAGTAACAGTGGCCATGATGTAGTTAGTTTCACCGCCGTGAATGATGTTACTGGTTTCATATAAAATTAGCCCCGACATCAACAGTATAAACATAGCTGAAACGGCGAGGGATAAACCGGGCATTTCAAATAACATTGCACCAAGACCTGCGAGGAATGCAACCAGAATACCGGTTAGCAGGAAACCACCCATAAAGCTGAAATCTTTGCGGCTGGTCAGGGCGTAACCTGACAGGCCGAGGAAGATCGCGCCAGTACCACCCATGGCCGTCATCACAACCTGCGAACCATTTGGCATCGCCATATAGCTGTTAAGAATCGGTCCCAGGGTATAACCCATAAAACCCGTCAGGGCGAAGACAAAAACCAGACCCAGGCTGCTATTACGAAACCTGGTGGTCGCAAACAATAATCCAAAGTAACCCGCGAGGGTGAGTAACAGGCCGGGATGCGGTAGATTTAGTGTCATCGATACACTGGCTGTTAGCGCACTAAACAGTAAAGTCATAGACAATAATGTATAGGTGTTGCGAATAACTTTATTGCTTGCGAGTACAGTACTCTGGCTTCGACTTGTTGTGTATGCAGTGGGATTGTTCATAATTCGTTACCATTGTCTTTTGTATTAAGTTGTTCGTCAGATAATGTTGCATCAGAAATCGGCGTTCGACCCTGTCTTAGCAAGGATTTTTGACGTTTGATTTTGCGCACTACCGTGCGTCCGGCGCGATCCGTTGCGCGATCAATGGCGACATACATGTCGGTTTCGGTATCTTCGATTATCACATCGGGGATACCTGCAAGTACGGTTTGTAAGTGGCAATGTTTATCTTTTCCACCACGCGGGCCATTAATATCGGATAAACGCATGATGATTTTCTGAATATGTCCATCACAGCAGGTCAAAGCGAAACGTAACCGTCGTTCGGCATGGTTGCGCAATGCATCGGTTAGAGAAAAATCACGTGCCTGAATGTCTATTTGCATAAGCTTCTCCGTTACATCATTCTGGTTTTTGACAAGTAATAGATTAAACCGGTTTTATTGTCTTGAAAAGTCGATTATTATTACTAAACTATTCGTAATTTACGAAGTAAAAAACCCTTATGGTTAATTACAAACATTTACACTACTTTTGGGCCGTGGCGAGAGAGGGTGGTGTTGCCCGTGCCAGCGAACGATTGCATTTGACACCTCAAACCATTAGTGGGCAGTTGAGCTTGCTGGAAGAACATCTTGGTGTTAATTTGTTGAACCGCGTCGGACGGAATCTGGAACTCACGGAGACTGGGCGACTGGCATTGCACTTTTTCTTGCAGCATTCTGATGCATTGGCGTTTATAATGCCGCAAAATAATAAATCGACTGATGCTTTGCAGGCAGTGGATAATTCAGAGGCACTGAGTCTCTCCTAAAATTTTCGGCGTTAATTTTGTGGCGTTCATTTTCATTATACAAATTAAAAAAATCATTTAATGGGCATTATTTCAGGTTCAAAGAGGGCCTATTTGAGGACGTGGTTGTTTCGTCTTGTTCTTTTTTCCACGATGTGGTTGATACTTACTGACGGCGTGATGAATTCCTGGTTTGTTGGCGTACCCACGGTATTACTGGTAACGTTTTTTAGTGTATTGTTGGTACCCCCTTTATCCTTATCCTTGCGTGGGATAGTGCTTTTTATTCCCTATTATCTTTGGCATTCAATACGTGGCGGCGCGGACGTGGCCTGGCGCGCTATGCATCCGCAACTGCCAATATCGCCTGCATTATTGAATTACCGACTTCGACTGCCTCCCGGTATACCGGGGGTTTATATGGTTGTTTTCGTTGGTTTGTTGCCTGGTACTTTATGCGTTGAGTCGGACGGAGAATCTTTACTTGTGCATGTGATTGACGATACAAGCGCTATTAAAGAAGAATTGAACATGTTGGAAATTCGGTTAGCAAAAATATTTGGTGTTGAGCTTGAGGAATTGGTTTAATGGTTAAAGACTTTTTAATATTGTACCTGGAATATTTTACCTGGAGTATTGTATCTGGAGTGAACGTTAAGTATGGAAATTAAATTAATTACAAGGATGACTGCAGCGTGAATATTATGGATAAATTCTATCTGGGTATGGCTTTGTTTCTGCTATTAACACTTGTCGCAGGATTATGGCGTATTTTGCGTGGGCCAACCCCAGCAGATCGTATGCTCGCGACGCAGTTGTTTGGCACTACTGCTGTTGCCTGTATATTGTTGCTGGCGCAATTATATGAGCGTCCGTCGTTGCGTGATGTGGCATTAGTCTTTGCCTTGCTTGCAGCTGTGACGGCTGTTGCCTTTGTCCGTCGTGCCTGGTCTGAAAAACCATAAACTTCTATTGATATAACCATGCCGTTTACAGATATCCTTACAATTATTTTATTAATTGCTAGTGCCGTTTTCTTTTTTGCCGGTACTGTTGGATTACTGCGTTTCCCCGATGTTTATAGTCGTCTGCATGCATTGACTAAAGCGGACAATCTTGGCCTTGGTTTGTTATTAGCAGGACTCTCGCTACAGGCGGAGTCATGGATGGTGGTGGGAAAGTTATTACTGATCTGGTTGTTGATTTTATTTGCCGGTTCAAGTGTCGCTCACCTTGTTGCCAGAGCAGCACAACAAAGGGGTATTAAGTTGTGGAAACGGTGAGTCTGTTGCAGTGGGCATTCGATCTTGCATTGGTTTTCGCATTATTATGGTTGGCCTGGCGTGCACTTTCAAGTGAAGACCTGTTCAAAGGTATTGTGTTATTTATCGCGTTTGGCTTATTAATGGCGCTTGTCTGGGTTCGATTTAATGCACCTGATATTGCGCTTGCAGAGGCGGGTATCGGTGCTGGTTTAACCGGTGCATTACTGTTAGCTGCACTGGCTAAACTTGAATCTGAAACACCGGCAGCGTCTACAATGAAAGTAGAAAATAAGGTAGCTGACTCAAATTCATCTACCTTGTTGGTTAACCACACAAGCAGAACGAGTAATAATCTGAAATGGTTTGGTTTGCTGCCTGCATTGTTATTATCTTGCCTGGCAGCCGGGCTCGGTTATGCGGTACTCAACATGCCGTTGGCGTTTTCAGGTTTAAGTGCGACTGTGGCATCTAACCTTGATGCTAGTGGGGTCGAAAATCCGGTTACTGCCGTGTTACTTAATTTTCGTGCTTACGATACTTTATTGGAATTGGCGGTGTTATTACTGGCATTGCTTGCAGTCTGGTCTCTTGGCGACATGCACAACCGTTCTGAGTCAAAACTAGGCGAATCAAAACCAGGTGAAGTACAAGATATGCTGGTGCGCGCATTATTGCCCATGTTTATTTTAGTTGCGGGTTACTTGTTGTGGGTAGGCGGGAATGCACCGGGTGGTGCTTTCCAGGCGGGAGCAGTGCTTGCGGCAGCGGGTGTGTTGATGTTTCTGACGGGTTGGCAGCCCGATGCTAAATTAATTGGCTGGCCACTGCGTGTGTCTCTCGTGTTTGGCCTGGCCGTATTTGTTGTCGTGGCGATGGTGATGATATTACCCGGTGGGTATTTTTTACAATACCCACAGTCGCTTGCTCCAGCTTTAATCCTGCTGATAGAAGCAGCGGCAACCGTTTCCATCGGTGTTGCCCTGGCCGCTCTGTTTATTGGTGGTCGACCACAGCCCGGTTCTTCTTCAAGCTGGTCGTTGAATCATTTGGCAAGTGGTAAATTGGCGAGTGATAAATTGACGCGTAATAAATTGACGCGTAATAAATTGATACGTAGCAAAAATCAGAAAAACAGTGTGGATGACAGCAGGTACTCGCCGAATAAACAAAAATCGGAAGAGTCATGAGTACCGGTGACTTATTCTCACTGACGGGTGTTGCGCTGTTTATACTGGGCTTATATGCGTTGATTATGTACGCACATTTGTTACGAAAAATTCTGGCTATTAATGTTATGGGTAGCGGGGTTTTTCTGCTGTTGGTGTCACTATCATCGGGTACAGAGCCGGTACCAGATCCCGTTCCTCAAGCCATGGTTATCACCGGCATTGTGGTTGCGATATCAGCAACTGCTCTGGCGTTAGCGCTAATGTTGCAATTACTGCGTGCCAGTGGGCAAGCGACACTTCCTGAAGAGTTGTTGGAGCAAGAGAAGAAATAACTTTTGGCTATGTTAGTACAAAATATTCCCTGGTTAGTGATGATGTTCGCTCTGCCTCTGGTAGGAGCGATGTTGTGCTTTTTGTTTCCACAACGAGTGCAGTGGTTGGGTTTAGCCATATCATTTGCCATTGCTATCAGTGGAATTGGTCTGCTGTTGCAGGTGCTCGAGCAGGGTAGCATACGATATATGCTTGGTGGCTGGGATGCACCACTGGGTATAACGCTTTATGTGGATGGCTTGAGTCTGATCATGCTGCTCTTGACCTCTCTGGTCGGCCTGGCAATCAGTGTTTATTCCAGCAGTTATTTTAAAGCAGATAAGGCGACATATTTTTGGCCGATATGGATGATGTTGTGGGCCGCACTGAATGCACTTTTTTTATCGGCAGATATTTTTAATCTTTATGTAACGCTTGAGCTTTTAGGATTGTCCGCAGTCGCACTGGTGGCATTAGCAGGTGGTGCAAATGCCCTGGCCGGCGCTATGCGTTATTTGCTTGTTAGCTTGTTGGGTTCATTGTGTTATTTATTAGGCGTTGCGCTGCTTTATCATAGTGCGGGTAGCGTCGATTTTAGCATTCTTGGGCAACGGTTGGAGTCGTCTCCTGCCGTTTGGGTAGCAGCAGGGCTGATGACCGCAGGGTTACTAATAAAGACTGCGCTGTTTCCGCTGCATTTCTGGCTGCCACCGGCGCATGCCAGTGCCCCAGCTCCGGTAAGTGCGTTGCTGTCAGCATTGGTAGTAAAAGCCTCATTTTATATTTTGTTACGATTATGGTTGGAAGTATTTCCTGTCGCTTCTATTTCAACTGCTCAATTGCCAGCACAACTACTGGGTTTGCTTGGTGCAGCTGCTGTACTTTGGGGTGGCATTCAGGCGCTTCGTCAGACACGGCTTAAATTAATGGTCGCCTATTCGACGGTCGCACAAATAGGTTATTTATTTCTGGCTTTTCCTCTGGCAAGTATTATCGGTTGGAAAGCAGCTCTTTATATTTTGATATCCCATGCAGTGGCTAAAACTGCCATGTTTTTGGCTGTCGGTAATATTCAATTTTATGGTGGTCATGATCGCATTGTAGATCTTGATCGTGTGGCGCAACGTCTACCGCTGACGCTTGCTGCATTTGGGCTGGCTGGCGTCAGCCTCATGGGGCTGCCACCGAGCGGTGGATTTATCGCAAAGTGGTTGATGCTGGAAGCGGTAATTCGTTCCGGCCAATGGTGGTGGGGCGTCGTACTGATTATGGGTGGATTAATGACCGCAGCTTATGTCTTCAATGTCATCGGTCATGCCTTTACGCCATCTGAAACGTCTCATGAACCTGGGGTCGTACCCGCCAGAATGGAGTGGACTGCATTGCTAATGGCAGTAATTGCTATTGTCTTAGGCTTTATTGCGCCTATGTCATTGGCATTGATGGAGATTGGTTCACCTTTTGGAGGTAGCCTGTCATGAATTTAGATGCATGGTTACCATTATTGATTGTACTTAGTTCGCTGGTAGTGGGACTGATCATTTTTACTTTGGCTGAAAACAGAGCTAAAACCCGTGTGATTCTGAATATTAGCGGTGTGTTACTGCAACTGTTATTGGTTAGTTTTATGCTGTGGGGTGTGTTTAACGAGCATCATTATGAAACGCGTCTACCGTTTCTACCGGGGATTGATCTGGTGCTTAAAGCAGATGCGCTGTCCATGTTGTTTGTGGTGCTATCTTCTGGTTTGTGGTTTCTGACCACTGTCTATGCGATTGGTTATCTGGAAAACTCACCACATCGTAGTCGCTTTTTTGGATTCTTCAGCCTCTGTGTAAGTGCAACGGTTGGCGTGGCGTTGGCCGGTAACCTGATTACCTTTTTACTCTTTTACGAGTTGCTGACCCTGGCTGCCTACCCGCTGATTGTGCATAGTGGAACTAATGCTGCACGACTGGCTGGGCGTACTTACCTTCGTTATACACTTGCTGGTGGTGCTTTACTGCTCGTTGGATGTATCTGGCTATACACAATAACAGGAACGCTGGAGTTTACCGCTCGTGGATTTTTGTCCACTCTGGACAGTTCTCACCATCCGGCATTAATTATCATCTTCGTATTATTGGTTACTGGTCTGGGTGTGAAGGCAGCTTTAATTCCTTTGCACGGCTGGTTGCCTCAATCGATGGTTGCGCCTGCGCCGGTAAGTGCATTATTGCATGCAGTCGCCGTGGTGAAAGCGGGTGCTTTTGGTATTATTAGGGTTGTCTACGATGTGTTTGGTATCGAATTTAGTGCCAGTTTGGGACTGGCATTACCGTTGGCAATGGTAGCGGGTGCAACGGTTATCTATGGCTCTTTACGAGCACTGTTTCAGGATGATTTGAAACGCCGACTTGCATTCTCCACGGTCAGCCAAGTCTCTTATATTATCCTTGGTGTTGCTATCGTTGGTCCAATTGCGACCATCGGTGGGCTGGTGCATCTAGTGCATCAGGGGGTGATGAAAATCACTTTGTTTTTCTGTGCGGGCAATTTTGCCGAGACCCTGGGAATTCATAAGGTAAGCGAAATGGACGGGGTTGGTCGACGCATGCCCTGGACGATGGCTGCGTTTACAATCGGTGCACTTGGAATGATTGGTGTACCCCCTTTGGCTGGTTTTATCAGTAAATGGTATCTGGGACTGGGCGCGCTTGATGCCGGTCAGGGATGGGTACTTTACATCCTGATTGGTAGTAGTTTACTCAACGCGAGTTATTTTCTGCCGGTATTATATGCTGCGTGGTTTAAGCCTGCTGTGGGCACGTGGCCTGCGGAAAGATCCTTTGGACGCTATGAAACAGCCCTGGCGTTGTTGCTACCACCTGTGGTGACAGCGTTATTAGCTTTATTACTGGGTCTGCTCGCATCCGCATCCTTTAGTCCATTGCAGTGGGCGTATTTCATTACCACACTGGAATATGCGCCATGAATGAGATGCTAAATACGTTGTTGCTGTTGGTATTTATCTGGCCTTTGTTACTGGCGATTGGCCTAATGTCAGGCTTATTTCGTGGGCTTGCTGTAGCGTTAGCGCCCTGGGCAGCACTGCCCGGACTGCTGGCATCGTTGTTGTTGACGCCTGATATCATGCTGGAGATACCTTGGCTGTTATTAGGTACGCATCTTGGTTTTGATGAAACAGCGAGGGTGTTCCTGTTTTTTTCCTCACTGTTGTGGTTGGTTGCGGGTGTTTATGCTACCGGCTATTTTAAAAATGATTTGTCAAAGCCAACGTTTTTTGTTGGCTTCCTGTTAGCAATGACAGGCAACCTTGGGCTGATTCTGGCGCAAGACATGACTATTTTTTATTGCTTCTTTACATTAATGAGTTTTGCTTCCTATGCATTAGTGGTGCATACATCAAAGCCTGAAGCACTACGAGCAGGTCGCATCTACATCATCTTAGTGGTTATTGGTGAGGTAATATTATTTGTCGGGTTTGTAATGGCAGCACAGGCGGCTGGCAGTTTGGAATTTGAAACGGTACGCTCATCATTAACGGATGCTGTGTTAAGGGACTGGATAATAGGGCTTGTCTTACTCGGTTTTGGTATAAAGGCGGGTGTTGTCGGTTTGCATGTCTGGTTACCGCTAGCGCATCCTGTCGCACCCACTCCCGCCAGTGCAGTACTATCGGGCGCGATGATAGCGGCTGGGCTGTTAGGCTGGTTACGTATGTTACCGCTAGGTGAAATTGCACTACCTTACTGGGGTGAAGTTCTAATCATTGCCGGTGTAGTGGCTATTTTCTATGCTGTGTTTGTTGGGTTGTTTCAGAGTAATCCCAAGACAGTATTAGCTTATTCCAGTATCAGTAAAATGGGATTGATGACAATGGCTGTGGGTATTGGATTAATCGAACCGGACAGTTGGCCGCTTATCTTAAGTGCTATCCTGATTTTTGCGCTGCATCACGGTTTGGCCAAAGGCGCGTTATTTCTTGGCGTCGGTATGGTAGCGAGTCGGGTTACATCGAAAGCACAAGGCTATTTACTATCAGCAGGTTTGCTGATACCCGCATTGGCACTGGCAGGCGCACCCTGGACAAGCGGTATGATTGCCAAGCATCTTTTAAAGAATCAAGTGACATCGGAGATATTGCCCTGGGGTGACTGGTTGCAAATTTTATTGGCGTTGGGCTCTGTAGCCGCAAGTATTCTCATGGCGCGGTTTTTGTATCTGGTTTGGCGGCAATACAAAAGTTCTACGGCCGAAAAAACGATTCCCAGGGTTATGTGGTTGTCCTGGTGTGCTCTACTGCTTGTCATTGTTTTGAATCCATGGTTTATTCCACTGACTAATCCACAAGATCACTGGACAGGGGAAGTAATCATCAGTTCGCTATGGCCGGTTGTTCTGGGTGGTGGATTATTTATCGTCTGGCTTGTCTCTAAACGCTTTCATGGTTATTTTCGCTTTAGTATTCCTTCAGGCGATATATTGCTGATTGTGGAAAGATGGCTTTGGCCTGTTTTGGTTTCAGGCATTTCTTGCTGCGTCACGGCTTTGGGAAAAGGGCGTTTTTTGGTGCTGGCGGTTACGCAGGAATGGAGTAGTTATTTAGGACGGATATCATTTCTACATGCAGTTGAAAATCGATTAAGACAATGGGCAATTGCAGTTACTCTATTTTTGATACTGACGATTGTGTTTATTATTTTGGTAACTCAGAATATATAAGCGATACTAATCGTAATCAAAATCAAAACAGGTATATCGTCGTATGATAAATAAAAATTATTTCATTATTATAACAGGGCTGTTATCGATTATTGTTTTATCCGGTATGTTGTATTTCGGGATAGACTCACTTGTTATTCACGTACTTTTAGCTATTAGTTTTATCGCTGTAGGTGTAGGTATATTACTTGGTTTCATTAAAATGGTTTCTGATGACGGTAAATAACAGGCCATGATAAAAAATTAAGCAATGGTTGTTATTAGAAATTTATTAGGGCGGCATGAAACTCTACATAAAGCTCTACTTCAACTTCTATTTTTGTTTGCGCACCTTAGTGAACTAAAGTCTATATAGCGGTTGAATGGTTAGCGCTTAATTCTTTTATCCGTTATTATCCAGCATCTAACTTTAAATATATTCGTCCTTAACGCACTCAAAAAAACGCTACATAAATGTTAAAAATTCATAATAGCTTAAGCAGAAAAAAAGACATTTTTGAACCAATGGAAGCCGGCAAAGTTAAAATCTATGTCTGCGGTATGACGGTCTATGATTTATGTCACCTAGGTCATGCACGCGTGTTGGTGGTGTTCGATGCGATTACACGTTATTTTCGTTACAGCGGATACGATGTGACTTATGTAAGAAATATTACTGACATTGACGATAAGATCATTAATCGCGCGAATGCGAAGGGTGAGGACTTTAATGCATTAACGTCACGTTTTATTGATGCCATGCATGAAGACTCTGATGCACTTGGTGTGTTGCCACCAAACGATGAACCGCGTGCAACAGAATCGATGGACGATATTATTAGTATGGTACAGACCTTAATTGAAAAGGGTCATGCCTATGCTGCAGCACCAACTGAGCATGGTAATGGCGATGTTTATTATGATGTGAGTTCGTTTGAAAATTACGGTCAGTTATCCGGTAAAAAATTAGAAGATTTACGTGCCGGTGAACGTGTCGCGGTTGATGAACGAAAAGATGACCCACTCGATTTTGTTTTATGGAAAGCGGCAAAACCAGATGAACCATCATGGGATTCTCCCTGGGGAAAAGGTCGTCCTGGTTGGCATATAGAATGTTCCGCAATGTCGACTTGTTGTTTAGGTAATCATTTTGATATTCATGGTGGTGGTCAGGATTTACAGTTCCCACACCATGAAAATGAGATCGCGCAATCCGAAGCTGCGACAGGTGAAACCTTTGTTAATCTCTGGATGCATAATGGTTTCGTGCGAATTAACGACGAAAAAATGTCGAAGTCATTAAACAACTTTTTCACCGTGCGTGAAATTTTGAAGTTGTATAAAGGCGAAGAAATTCGTTATTTCGTGCTAGCTAGTCAGTATCGCAGCCCATTAAATTATTCTGATCAGTTATTGGATACGGCTCGTACCACATTATCGCGTTTATATAATACCTTGCGTGGTCTTAACTTACCGGCAGATTTTGATGAGAACGATCCGGCGATAGCTACTTTTAAAGAAGCAATGGATGACGACTTTAATACGCCAGAAGCATTGGCGGTACTTTTTGATCTGGCTAATCAAGTAAATCGCTTACGTGATGAAGATGAAAATGCCGCGTCAGAAAAAGCTGCTGTGTTGAAACACCTTGCCAATGTGCTTGGCCTGTTGGAAGAAAATCCTGAAGAATATTTACAGTCGAGTGCAGGTGAAGGCGCAGGTGCTGGAGACGCAGGCGGTGAAGATATTGATGGTTTGATAGAAGCAAGGAATGCAGCGCGAGCTAATAAAGACTGGGCAGAAGCGGACAGAATTCGTGATGCTCTGGATGAAATGGGTATCGTGCTTGAAGATAAAGACGGGAAGACCATCTGGCGCCGCGCGTAGCGCGCGTTGCAATGAATAATGAAAAGTGAAAAATGAAAAATGACAAGATTGTTTGGGCATTAGTATGTATGTCCATTATTTTTGAATTTGGTCATTAGATCTCTCTCAACCCCCCCTCAAACCGCCGCTATAAATGGTGTATTGGCTTGTTTTTAAACATTATTCATTATTCATTATTCATTATTCATTATTCATTGTTTCTCCTGTATACTCCGCCTCCTACAATTTGAATATCCCTTGCTCTACTGGATAAGTCGTATAGATGGTTGAACAGATATACGTGCTGGAGAGCTTAAACCGAGAGGAAAATTATGCGTCACTACGAAATCGTATTTTTGGTACACCCTGACCAAAGCGAACAAGTTCCAGCAATGATCGATCGCTATAAAGCGTTGGTTGAATCAAGTGGTGGAACGGTTCATCGTTTAGAAGACTGGGGTCGTCGTCAGCTTGCTTACCCAATCAATAAAATTCACAAAGCGCATTACGTGTTGTTAAATGTTGAGTGTGATGAAAAAACCCGTGATGAAATTGCTACAGCGTTCAAATTTAATGATGCGGTTATTCGTAACTTAATTTTAAAGCGTGACGAAGCGATTACTGATATGTCGATTTTAGCGAAAGCTAAAACGGAGTCCGATGCTGCAGATAAAAAAGCAGCAGCAGAAAAAGCCTCCGCGCAAGCAAGAATGGCGAAAGAAGCTGCAGATAAAGCTGCCGCTGAACCCAAAGTTACTGAAAC
>CAZCOZ010000003.1:41921-43300 GCA_964500555.1 uncultured Thiotrichaceae bacterium
GTTACTGAAACCACAACTGATGCTGCCGACGCAGCACCTGCAGAGTAGGAGAATAGTATGGCTTCTAATTTTAGACGTAAACGTTACTGCCGTTTTACTGCAGAAGGTATTACTGACGTAGATTATAAAGATATCGAATTGTTAAAAGCATTCGTATCTGAAAGTGGCAAAATTGTACCTGCACGTATTACAGGAACAAAAGCGAAGTACCAACGCAAATTAACCAAAGCAATTAAAGTATCACGCTATCTTGCATTGATGCCTTTTACAGATAGCCATCAATAGCTGGTCATCAACACTTACGTTATTTAGTGTTGAAGTAGTTTGATTGGCAGTATTTGATTAATGATTCTGCAATAATTAATTTGAAATGTTGTTTCTGGCAAAATTTATATTAAAAGGCCATAGCCAGGCCGCCTTAGTTGTCGCAACAATGGCCATATTAGGTTTATTGTTGCCACCTGCAGCATGGATTAGCGCAGCGGGCATTGTTCTGGTTACATTGGTTTACGGGACGCAACGTGGTTTGTTAACCATGGCTTTGT
The DNA here is from genome assembly GCA_964500555.1 of uncultured Thiotrichaceae bacterium. Classification (GTDB taxonomy): domain Bacteria; phylum Pseudomonadota; class Gammaproteobacteria; order SZUA-229; family SZUA-229. The sequence goes on from CAZCOZ010000003.1 coordinate 42,467, forward strand.
CTTTAGTCGGTACTGCAATATTTGCCGCTTTGATATTTTCTGTGCCACAGGTTGCAATAGTATTCGTTTTGTTTGCCTGGTTGCCTGCCTGGATGGCTGCAATGATATTAAGACAAACAGTATCGTTGGCTTATAGCTTGCAGATACTGACCGGCGTTTGTTTATTTGCTGTCGCTTTGATTTATATGCTGTATCCCAATTTTGGGGAACTATGGCGTGAACCACTAGATTTAATGGTGAATCAGTTAGCAGAACAGTCTGATAAATTTAATTTGGCTGAGCTGAAACAGAAAGAAGACTGGGTGATTAAATTTTTACCTGGTTTGTTTGCCAGCAGTATTTTATTTGGCACGATGCTGAGCCTGTTTTTAGGTCGGTGGTGGCAGGCTGTTTTCTATAATCCAGGTGGATTTGCCGAAGAGTTTCAAAGCCTGGACTTAGGAAAGGCTTCGGCTTTAGTTGCAATAGCATTAGTACTGGTTGCTATTGTATTAAATAATGTATTTGCTTTTGCATTATTAGCTGTTGTCGCAGTGTTGTATTTAGCTCAGGCGTTAGCATTATTGCACGGGGTATTTAGCAAACGAAAAATAAACAGAATCTGGTTATATTTTGTTTATTTTGTAACGTTTTTTATACCGCACTTAGTGGTGTTATTAATTGTTGCTGCTGTTGTAGATCCGTGGTTAAAGATACGGCAGCGGATGCCGGATGATTAGCTCAGGTAGATTAATATACTAAAATTTAGTATAAAAATTATATAACGAATTATACATAGAGAGCTTTGCACGACAATAGTTTCTGTCATCCTCGAGTGTTTTTATCGGGGATCCA
>CAZCOZ010000004.1:0-7051 GCA_964500555.1 uncultured Thiotrichaceae bacterium
CTCTATGTTGTTTCTTCCTTTACCTTCCTGGTATCTGTAAAATCGGGGTCTTATGAATACTAATATCCACACAATTCCAACCGTTACCGTTCAGTCAGGTAGACCTTCTAGCAAGATTGTTATTAGTGAAGAGGCGCAGCAAGATGTACAGCGGGCGTATCTGTCTTCTCAACGCCAGCGTTTTAAAGCTGAAATTAATCGCCTGACGAGTGGCGATATGTTGCAGTTGCTCAAAGATAAAACATCGGAGGGTGATAAGGCAGCTCAGCTTAGTTTTTTGATGAGTTATGTCTATGCCTGGTGCTGGTTACAGCGAAATATAAATACGGAATATCAGGCTGAGGTGCTTGCAACCTTTGCTAAGGGTGCGCAGGCTTTCTTGATGGATATGTTGCTTAGCAGCTCTTCGACGTCTGAATTTATTGATGCTTACATTAATCACTGGGTGCATTTTCAGGGGCAGTCTCAACTTCAACAACAACATTGTCTGAACTTGCTACAGGAAAAAGGCAGCGTGCAGTCTTTGTCTGGCTACATTGAATCGATCTGGAATTCGCTTAATCTATTTGAGCAGAATTTTGCAGAAGGATACAAAGATTTAGCGAAGCAGGAAAAGGATCGTTATGCTGATATGTTGGGTGCGGAAGATAAAGAACGTCTGGCACTGGTTGATGCATTGCCAGATAAAGAATTATTAATGCCGTTCAGTAAGCTTGGCATTATTCCCGCTATGGGCTGTCCGCAAACCTGTCGTCACTGCATGTTTATTTTTCGCCCCTTGATGAAAAATACTGATGATCCTGCACCGTTGTATAAAATGATTGATGAGCTCACGACGTCAGTTTTATTTACTGGCGGTGATTTGACTAAGCAGTTGGATCATTTTTATAACGCCATTGGTAATATGAAAAATGTAACGACGTTTGCAATTTTATTAAACGGAGATTTTGCTGACAGTCGTGACGTGACGAATACTGTCCTGGATAAAATGGCAGCAGCGATTCGACAAAGATCGATTACCTGGCCGAAAGCAAAAGTTATGCTGCAAATAAGTTTTGATGAGTTTCATCAGGAAGTTGTGGTTGATCGAAAAGGCAATTTAGATGAAAGAATTCCCATTACTAAAATTGCTAATATTGTTGAAGCTGCGCCGAGGTATAGTGATGAAGTTCAGTTATGCCTGTTGCATAAACAAGGGCATCTAAACTTTTCGATGGAGTTGTTTCAGAAGGGTGTGTTTGCACGCCTGACGAATGAGCTGGGTCGACGTGGTCATCAGGTGCAGATATTATCTTCTGCGCCTTCATCAAGGTTAAAGCGCAATCCACTTAATTCAGAAAAGCCCGCGCCGTTAATTAAAGACGCAACTTTTGTATTAACAAAGTTTCCTGATGTGCACATGTTGTTAACAAGTACGACGATTGATGCTTACGGTCGTGCGAATATGATGGAATTGCATGAAGCAGTAAACGAACGAGACTTGCTTGAGAAAATGCTACGAGGTGAAGGCGCAGATGGTGAAACGTTTGATAAGGATTTAATGTTCTGGTTTAACGGTTGGGCAACGTTATTTTCTGCGGTGCATGTTTGTTTAGGAAATGTTTTTGAAGATGGGTTGGAAACGATTCGAAAACGTCAGCTTAAAGATCCGTTGAGCAACGCGCTAAACAGTTTTGATTTGCGATTACTGGATTATTATCGTGAAAAACAGAATGATCTGGATGAGATTATTGAACGCTCAACCAGTCCACATCATTTATTTCATACGATTACGGAAGATAGCAGTATGCGTTTACATATGACGAAGCGTTTGATTGATTAATTCACTCTGCTTTATTTTTCCGCTTTATTTTTTTGCTCACAGAGAAAGTCAATTTCCCAATTCCAGGCAGTTTTAACAATATCTTCAAGTTGAGCAAATTTTGGTTGCCAGTTTAGTTCCTGCGTTGCTAAGGTGGCGTCTGCAACAAGTACAGCCGGGTCGCCTGCTCTACGTGGTTCTATCGTTACTTTAAAATCTTTTCCAGAAACTTCTTTTGCTACGTCAATAACTTGTTTAACAGAAAAACCTTTGCCATTGCCTAAATTAAAGCGCGTGCTTTTATTATTTTTTATCATTAATTTCAAAGCTAACAGGTGAGCATCACATAAATCATTTATGTGAATATAATCGCGAACACAAGTGCCATCATCTGTTGCATAGTCGTCGCCAAAAATTTTAATATCATCACGTCGGCCAGAAGCGGCCTGTAATATAAGAGGGATTAAATGTGTTTCGGGAATGTGTCTTTCGCCGAGTTCACCATCTGGATCTGCACCAGCAGCATTGAAATAGCGTAAGCACGTCGAGCGTAAACTATATGCTTCATCGTAATCATCGAGCACTTGCTCAATCATTAGTTTTGAGTGGCCGTATGGATTGATTGGTTGTTTATTATGTTTCTCATCTATTGGCGTGTAATCAGGCTCACCAAAAATGGCCGCGGTGGATGAAAAAATAAAGTTTTTCACTTGATGGCGAAGCATTGCGTCGAGAAGTATAAGTGTGTTCGCTACATTATTTTGATAATACATAGAGGGTTTTATCATCGACTCGCCTACCTGAATAAAACCAGCGAAGTGCATGACAGCATCTATTGAGCCATCATTAAAGATAGAGTCTAGTATTTTATCGTCACCTAAATCGCCCTGTACGAACTCGCCATACTTCACAGCATCTCGGTAACCGTAACTTAAGTTATCTAAAGTAACGACATCATGCCCATCGGTTGCGAGTTGCTTCACCATGTGTGAACCAATGTAACCCGCACCACCAACGATCAATATTTTCATATTTTTAACACTATGTATTTTAATTGCTGATATTTTAACCTTAAGGAGTGAAAAAGTGTATGTAATATAAGTGATAGGCCTTTTAAAATGTTGCTTTGCGTGCTATAAATTTAAATAAGAACGGAGTCTTAAATAAGAAGATAGAAAAACAGGCAATAAAATAACAATAATGATCAAAGGATTGAATAAGAGGGGTGAAAAATGCTTCCCAAAATGCTCTATGAATTATTACCTTATTTGTATTTAAGTATCGGCGCAGGCAGTGGAATGGTTATCAATTCGACAATTGTTCTTATCGGATCTTTTCTTTTGATCGCGGCAGGTCTGCTTGTTATTAGTATGCGTATTACTTATCGTCGCAAAATAAGGCGACTGAAAAGCCGGTCTTAAGTTATCGCAAAGTTTTTTGAATTTAGTGTGTGAGTTTTAGTCGCCTTTTCGTTCACTGATAGAACGTTTGTCGAGGAAAATTCCATTTCCTCTATTTCTCATTATCATTTCCAAGGGTCAGCATTGTATAATGTACGAATGACTACGGGCTTAGATAGTAAAACAAACCGAAATAAAATACCTGATTGGGAAAATATTGAAACAGTACTGCTGGATATGGATGGCACTTTACTGGATTTACATTTCGATAATCATTTCTGGTTACACCATGTGCCGCTATGCTATGCAGAAAAGCATGATTTATCACATGAGCAAGCACAGAAACATTTGGCCAGTCGTTACTCAGAAGTGAGAGGCAGTTTGAACTGGTACTGCGTGGATTTTTGGACACGTGAATTATCTTTGGATATAGAGCAGCTTAAGCATGACATTGCGGATAAAATTTCGATCCGCCCTGATACAAGTCATTTTCTTGGTTGGTTGAATACGAATAAAAAACGTGTCGTGCTGGTTACCAATGCGCATCCAGCAAGTCTTAATTTAAAAATGGACAGAACCAAGTTACATGTACATTTCGATAAAATTATTAATGCACATGATATCGGTATGGCGAAGGAGCATGATGGTTTCTGGGAAAAATTACAGAATATTGAGTCTTATGATAAAAGTAAGACTATGTTAATTGATGATAATTTAGAGGTGCTATCTTGTGCCGCTGATTATGGTATTCAGTATTGTTACGGTATAGAAAAGCCAGATAGTCAGGGTGACGTGATGTTTAGTGAAAGATTTGTTACTTTGGAGAAATTTAAGGACTTGTTGCCGAATTAATTGTTGCGTTGTTGGTGTGTTTATTTTAACTACCAGGATTTAAAACGATTTTTGCAATACTTTAACAAGTCGTAATAATTTTCAAAGTACAAATCAAACCCTTCTTCAGAGGGTGCGTCAAACTCGCAATAATCGTTACTGTGTTCGCGGCAAATTTCGGGGCGATCTTCATAAATGCCGCAGCCACCATTTACCTGCAAATGCTGGCAGTTGCCTTCAACTAGTAATGTCCAGCCATCTTCGTCTTTATACATTTTTATATTGTTATGGGAAACCTGCCAAAGCAATTGGCGGAAATCTTCTTTCGAACGTGGGGTGTCTAAATGTTGTGTTACATAAGTGCAGCAAATTGAACCAGTGCAAAAAGAACATTTATTTTCACTGGTCACTTCTATATTATTAATAAATTGTGGCATGGGTTACTGTAATCCAAGTTGATCGAGTCGGCCGGTTTTTTTAAATAAAAAATCACCATTGCTTTGTCTTTTAGCGAAGAACGATAAGCTTTTTTCAATGTTATTGCTTGCGGAGTCTGTCGGAGATAATTTTACATTAACGGCATAATTTTTTTCAGCAACAAATTCTGCATTACCGCTCACCCGAATGTCGCCGCCCTGATTTTTAATGTCCGCATTAAGGAGGTAGTCGTCGTTTTCGTTTAGTGCAATATTAAGCTTGCCGAGAGAGACGGTTTCAGCAACGGTAATAGTCGCTGCATTCCAAACGATATTACCAGAAGCAAGCGGTAGCTCATCCATCGTCCAGTGTGCGTGTTCAATATCAAGTGTAACCATGCCTGATAATTGCACTAAAGGAATGTCAGCTAACTCTGCTATTTTTTCAGCTGAAATTTTAGCCGAAAAATTGTTTACAAAAAATTGTTTAAATACGGAAACGCCAACCTCGCCGGAAATTTTTTGTCCATCATAGTCTGTATCGATTTGAAAAGCGGCACGGCCAGTAAGAATTTTCCAGGCAGAGACTGTCCATTTGGTATTATTTAAATCGGCAATTTCATCAATTGAAATATAATTTGCCTTGCCATTCCAGATTGTTCCGCTTGCCCCCTGGATTTCAACGGGTGTTTTTTCATTAATAATATTTGTTATCAGACTGACAGGTATTGTCGCAATCAAAAATAATAGATATGAAAAAGTAACAATGAAGAAATAATATCTTTTTTTCATTAGATTTGGCGAGTGCTCAGATGAGGTTTTTGTAAGTCGAAAGCTTACGGTCGTTCAAATGTTAATCGGGCATTGGCTTTCCCGGGAGCATCGGTGCGTTCTATATTTGCGCTCGTCACGTGAATGCCGTTGTGTTTTGCTAGCGTGTTCATCCAGACCAGTATTTGATTGAAGGGTGCGTCGGTCAATGTTACGCGGGCACCGTTATTGCCGGAGGATTCTATTTTGTTAACACTTGGTTTTAAACCAGCGTTATTAATGGATTGCTCAATAACAAGCGTTGTCGGTTTGTTTTTGTCACGTACATTAGTGCGGCCACCTGAACTGCGTAAGCCTCTTACTTCACTTGATGCCTGTTGCATCCAGACCAGGCTTTTATTTTGTGACTCCTGCTTTTTTTTCTCATCGCTTAAGCCTAGATGTAGAGGTTCCCACACAATCAAAAAAAACATTGTAATGATGACAAGTAAAACGGTGCCAGAGATTATCCATTGTTCTTTTTGAGCGAGTGAGTAAAACCAGTGGCGAATTTCCTGTAACTGTTTCATTATTATCGAGCCTCAACACGCAGGTTGCCTTTAACAATATTTTTTTCAGATGAAGATGAGCTTATTTCGGATTTTATTGTTTTGCTGGTGTTTAATTTTTTATTCAAAGTTTCGATTGCCTGTAGGGTTTTGCTTTCCAGACCGATATCCATTCGGTTGTTTCTAAAAGTGAATGACTGAAAAGTAATGTCTTTTGTTTCCTGTGTTAAACCGCCAAAGGTTTCTTCGAGCATGAAGAGTAAACCACTTGTTGCATTACCGCTGGCGCTTTTGAGTGTTTTAAGCTTTTGTTCCATTTGCCTGCGCGGGTTGTTAATTTTTCGACTTTTGGGGAATGCTGTTTTGTAGATTTTTACAAGCTTGTTTTTCGTTGCAATATTTTCTTCTTCCAATTGATTATATTGAAACGAGGTAATACCCAGATGAAGCAGTAACCATGACCCAGCAAGTGTTGCAGCAAGGCGCCAGTGTTTCCAGTAACTGGCAGATTTACTTTTAGGCTTGAAGTCATGTTGCAACAGGTTCAATGGTAAAGCCTGTTTGTAGTTTCCGCCAAAAATTACTAATGGATGTGTGTTGTAAGTAATGTTGATGCGTTCAATAGTGGAGTCATCAAAAGTAATTTCGTCGAACGCCGTAGTATTCTCAGCTTCACAGAAAAGCAATAGTTTTTCTGGTTTTTCAATGGTTTCATCATTGATCTTACTATCAAGAATATAAGGTAACACGTCATGTGGAATGATCATGCCGCTGAGCTGATTCGTTTGCAGGTAGCTATGATCGTGAAAGTTGAGCGCTGCCCATTGCTGTTCATTGGCTGCAAGGCATAAGGCATCAGGAATAATTTTTTCAATAAAAATATTCGCTTGCTGAAATTGATCAATCACAGACTGCAGTGTAGCTTTATCAATACCTACAACACATGTCGTATTGGACGAAGTGCTTGCTTTGTTTTTAGATACTACAAAATGAAAATTCTCAATATCATCAGCGATAAAGTCTTCAATAGCATAAGGTACCGCTTTTAACATTTTCTGCATATTTTGCGTAGGCAGTTGCAATTCGTTTATGTGTAAACACTGACTATTGAGTAGTACGATGGAAATATGACTTGATGAAATTACGTGCAATTCAGCGAGTGAGCCAGAGCTAATTCTACTGGTCAGTTCGCCAGCGTCATTGCATAAAGCCCAGCTCGCATGATCTTTGTTTTCTATATTGTAGTGGATGAGTAATGTATCACTCATGAAGGAATCTCATTTT
>CAZCOZ010000004.1:7151-21433 GCA_964500555.1 uncultured Thiotrichaceae bacterium
TCCAATAGTGAATTAAGATTAATGCAGGAATTAAGGTCGGTAATCTGGCCTTCTACCGTGCCATTCTCAACAGGATAGATAGCTTCAAATTTTCCTTCTTCTCGTAGTGCTTTTGTTAGTTCATCAAAAGCGGTTGCGTTTTTCAGTGTGTCCTGAGTAAATTTTTCGATGAATGACACATAGATATCTGTTTGATCGAGCGCAATCAGATTGCCTGTACGGCGAACATCCAGCTGTAATTGTGTGCTAATGGTAATGCTGACAGTAGCAGCAATAGTGACGATTAATAATGCGGTAATAATTGCAACGCCCGACTGTTTTTTTCTGCCGAGATGGCTGCGATGATTATGTCGATGAAAGTACATAATAGTTAACAATTATTTAAGAGCATACAGGCGACGAATGTCGCCCCAGTCATTAAGTTGTAAAACAATTTCTATGGCAATAGGGCTGTCGATAGTCGGTGTGACAGGTATTCCCGATCCAGTTGGAGGCGGTGGTGGAGTAAGGGCATTTAATGGCGGCCATTGTTGTTGCCATTCATTGTTTTGGTCTAAAAATCGAATGGTTACTTTCTCAACATCTTCAATCAAGGTGCTTTTTTTGGCTTCCATATTTGGACTGCGATCAAGTTGTGGCCATTGCAGGCGAACCAGTTTGTCATCATCAAAACGGTAGGCAACACGAACAAGGCTACTGCGTAATAGTACGGGCGGACTATTACGTCCACCGCGCGTCAGCTCGACAAGATTATCGGTGTCATTTTGTGTTGTTAAAAAAGGCTGCGGATTGCCGAATTCGTCTCGTATCGAACGTTGAATGATTTGAGAAAAATCACGGTTTAATATGGAAACCGTTTGCTGGATTTGTTTTAAGCGTAGCAAGGCTTTTTTTGAAGCTTCGCTGTTATCCATTACATTGGCTAAACCACCGTAAGCCATTACTGCCATTACCGCAAAAATAATACTGGCGATAAGTAACTCTAATAAAGTAAAGCCTTGCTGCTGTCTACTCAAGGGTCTATTCAAGGGTTTGCTTAAGCGCGAGCTAACGTGAGGGCGCATGTACATACCCCGTTAAGCTGGTTAAATTTCTCTGGTAATTTTTATCGATATAAACAGTAAAAACAACTTCTCTTCTGTCTTTGCTCTCCGCCAATTTTGTGGTTTTTCGAAGCCAGTACCAGTCGTGATTCGCCATCGAAGTCGAGCCTTTTTTTTCACCGGGATTGGGGAATGCATTGTCGATATTGAGTTGTGCTAATTCGTTTAATGCAACCCAGTGCGCCAGTGTTTTTTGTTTCAAGTAAGTTGCGTTTCTGGCCTGCGAACCGGAGGTGCTAATTAGCGCACCTAGAGAAATCGCAATAATAGTCAGTGCAACCATCACTTCGATTAAGGTAAAGCCAGACTGTTTTGTATTATAAGTGCGGGGCATTGCTTTACTGGTATTACATTTATTTGTATTGAAGTTAAAGGTCGCTGATTTCAGTTGAAAGTGTGCCATCAAAAAGACCCTTCACAATATAACTTAATTCTACATCAGGCATATAAAAACGCACATCGAAATCGGGTGCAATCTCACCGCTGCTTAGCAGGTAAATGTGAGGAAAGATTTTCTCTGTCGCAGAATCGTCTTCTTTGGCTTCATCTGAATCATCAAGTTCAACTTTATTGTCAGACAACGGTTCTGACGATAGGTCGACAACAATGGGGGAATCTTCCAGCCGCGTTTCGATTTCCATTTTTTCAGGTAATTCTCTTTCCCGAAGGATAGAGTCCTGTAAAGGTTCCCACTGAGTTTCAACATGGTGTAAAAAACGGTAACCATCAATAAAAAATTCAATACCGTATTCTTCGCCGCGTAGAATAGATTCTTCTAGCGCTAACTCAATTAATCGCTCTAAACGGTGGGCTTCTTCTTTTATCGCATCTTCAGGTGAGTTACCACGAATAGCAAGCGTGGTATAAGTGAAGAGAATGGCGACAATAACAATAACAACCAGAAGTTCAATCAAAGTGAATCCACGCTGAGTGAGTTCATACAGACTTAGCTTATTTTGATTGTTTGTTTTAATGGCGAAGTTTGTTTGCATACTTGTTAGCAAACCCCGTTATCTGGAAATATTGCTAGAAAAAGATTGCTAGAAAAATACGGCTGACAATAATAGCGTGTGTTCTTAACGAGTATTCTAAAAGCCAGGGATAAATATTAAATAACTTTAATCTTTATCAGCTGTGCTGATATCCGCATTCGGGCCTTCACCGCCTTCTGCACCATCAGCGCCATAGGTGTAAATAGCAATATTGCCGCCATCGTTATCGTAAAGGTAGTCATTGCCCCAGGGATCATTATTTAATTTTTTAATGTAGCCACCCTGTTTCCAGTTAGCAGGTGAGGATGAAGGCGCGGTGACTAGTGCGTCGAGACCTTCGTCTGTTGATGGATAGGTAAAGTTATCTAAACGATAAAGATCCATTGCGCTTTCTAATGCGCGAATATCATTCTTCGCTTTTGCGGTGCGCGCTTTGTCTGGATTATCCATTATCCGCGGTACAACAACACTTGCCAGAATACCGATAATGACGACCACGACCATGATCTCGATTAAGGTAAAACCGGACTGTGCGGTTTTGCGGCGGATGGTTTTGTTGCTGACTTTTGATTGTGAGGACGATTGTGAGGGCAATGATAAAAACACGGAAAGACTCCAAAATAATAGTTGCGCTTGCACTATTTTGTGCAAGCTAAATTCTTTAAACTGTATCGTATAACGCTCTCTACGAGATGTGTAAAATAATAACAAATGCAGAGCAAGCTGCCTACGATAAATGACCTTATCTTCGCCATTAAAGTTTCAATACCGTTATCATTCTAGCCATGTTTTATGGTTAATGTTGTTTATTGCCTCATTCCTGTTGCAGGCTTTTGATCTGGTGGATGCCTGGCGATTTGATCGCGGTCTGGTTAGTCAGGGTGATGTCTGGCTGTTACTGACAGGGCATATCGCGCATTTAAACTGGTCGCATTGGCTGTTGAATATGGCGGGTCTTGCGATTGTGGCTTTTTTCTTCTCACCGCATGCGAGTTTTAAGCAATGGTTGAGCGTGGTTGTTGTTTCCGCTTGTGTGATTGCTGCGGGTATCTGGTGGTGGCTAACAGATATTCAGTCTTATGTCGGTTTGTCGGGTGTATTGCACGGTTTGTTTCTATATGGTGCATTACGCGAAATTCGTTTTTATCCGACTAGCGGTTATGTTTTATTTACCGTGCTGATTGCCAAACTGGCATGGGAATTTTTCAATGGGGCTTTGCCGGGGTCGGAAGACATGGCTGGTGGGCGAGTATTGACCGAAGCGCATTTGCTAGGTGCGATTGGCGGTATATTGGTCTGGTTGTTGGAGTTTTTGAAAAGTCACTGGTTTTCACGGTGAGTAAAAACAGCTTGAGTTTGATTGCATCTGGTTTAATTGCATCTTTTAAATCCACAAATTACACTGCACTAGTATAAAGTATCTTTTTTTAGAACCTAATGCCTGAATAGTCTATGCCCGAAGTCATCGCCGACGATTCTGTAGGAATTGTTGAAAGTAAAATAGCTCATTTTTCTGAGGCGTTAACGCTGGAATGCGGTAAAACGTTGGCTGAATATGATATCGCCTACGAAACCTATGGCGAGCTAAATACGGATGCCAGTAATGCGATACTGATTTGCCATGCGTTATCGGGCGATCAACACGCGGCAGGTTACCACAGCATGGAGGATAAAAAACCCGGCTGGTGGGACAGTGCGATAGGGCCAGGGAAAGCAATAGATACCAGTCGTTTTTTTGTCGTGAGTATTAATAACCTGGGTGGCTGTAAAGGTTCCAGTGGGCCCAATACGATTAACCCGGAAACGGGTAAATATTGGGGGCCGGATTTCCCCATCGTTACCGTTAAAGACTGGGTGGTTTGTCAGCATGGTTTTATGAAGTCGCTGCAAATTGATTTTTGGTGTGCCGTAATCGGCGGTAGTCTAGGTGGTATGCAGGTCATGCAGTGGGCGATTGATTTTCCTGATTTGATTAAACATGCCGTTGTTATTGCCGCAGCACCCAAACTTTCTGCACAGAATATCGCGTTTAATGAAGTCGCGCGGCAATCTATTATGGCCGACCCTGATTTCTGCGAAGGCCATTATTTAGAAAAAAACACGGTACCGCGTCGGGGTTTGATGCTGGCCAGAATGCTGGGGCACATCACCTATTTATCGGATGATGCGATGCGCGATAAATTTGGTCGTGAATTGCGCGAAGGTAAGTTGAATTTTGGTTTTGATGTGGATTTTCAGGTGGAAAGTTATCTGCGTTATCAGGGGCGTTCTTTTGTCGATCGTTTCGATGCCAACACGTATTTATTAATGACCAAAACGCTGGATTATTTTGATCCCGCGCGCGAATATGACGATGACTTATCGCTCGCTTTAAGGCAAACGAAAGCATCGTTTCTGGTGATTTCATTCACCACTGACTGGCGCTTTGCACCTGAGCGTTCGCAGGAAATTGTGAAAGCATTGCTGCAGGCGGAAAAGCAGGTCAGTTACGTCGAAATAGAAGCCAATCAGGGGCATGACGCTTTTTTGATTCCAATTCCACACTATATGAATGTTTTTGATTCTTATATGAAGAATATTGCGGGTGAATTATCGTGAGTTCGCCAGCAAATATTCAAGCCATCAATGAGCAGAGCTCAAACGATCAGAGTCTGCGTGCCGATTTGGCGATTATTGCGCAGTGGATAAAACCTGACAGTAAAGTACTGGATTTAGGTTGTGGCGATGGCACATTATTGGCGCACTTGCGTAAACAGCGAAATACGCAAGGTTACGGTCTGGAAATTGACCCTTTTAATATCGAGCACTGTGTGCGCAAAAATATCAATGTGATTCAGGCGGATCTGAATAACGGGTTAAAAGCTTACTTTTCAGGAAACAGTTTTGACTATGTAATCATGAGCCAGACGTTGCAGGCAACCGAGCAGCCGGATTTATTAATCGAGGAAATGTTACGCGTTGGTCAGGAAGGCATCGTTACTTTTCCGAATATGGCGCACTGGAGCGCGCGCCTGCAACTGGGTTTGAAGGGGATGATGCCGGTAACAAAAAACCTTCCAAATCAATGGTTTAACACGCCTAATGTGCACCTGTGCACGCTAAATGATTTCGAAGTCCTGTGCAAAGCGCATGATATTCAAATTCTGCAACGTACCGTTGTTGATCATCGTCACAAACAGGGGAACTTATTGACCAATATGTTTCCCAACCTACTGGGTGAAGTCGCTATTTACCGTTTTTGTAGAAATCGTGTGTAGAAATCGATAGCCTTCCGAAGTTATGCTAAAAACATGAATGCTGAAAACATGTTTTAGGGGCGGTTAAAAAGTCAGTGCTACCCTAAAGCTTAATAATCGCCTCTTGCTTATGTCAGGTGTAACAATATTGAGATAATTCATTGAATTGCAAGCAATGTTTTTCATAGGCTGCTAGAATTTGTGATACCGTAAATAACTGAAAGTTCATGGCCAACACACTAATCACTCAGTTGGATAATCCTGCTGTGTTACAACTAACCAGCAAACGACTCGCAACCGTTGTTAGCGTATTGTTGATGGTTGCCTGTGCATATTTGCTAGTTGAAATTACCTGGATGTTTTTTGCTCCGAACGATCAGAGTGGGGCTGTGGTTTCACAAAGTAAGTCAGCTCGAACAAATACGCAAACACAACAGGCGAATTTCAGGCAGTTAACGTCGGCGAATATTTTTGGTGTAAGCGATAGAGTCGTGGCATCAGCGCAATCACGAAAAGCCCCCGTGACGCGATTGAATCTGACTTTAAAAGGTGTGTTGGCCGCCGTGCCGATGGAACTGGCAAACGCAATTATCGCTCAGGGTCAATCGGGTAAGGAAGACAGTTTTAGTATTGGTGATAAAATATCTGGCGGTGTGGTATTGAAAGAAATTCACCCTGATCATGTTGTACTTGAACGCAATGGTCGCGATGAAATTTTGAAGTTACAAAAGGAAAGTGGTGTTGCCGGTATAGGACAAAGCAGAGGTGGGTCGCGGCATAATGCGCGAGCGAAAAACACCTCGCCAGCAGCGGCACTTAAGAGTATTCGCAGTAATATTCTAAAAGACCCGACATCATTTGGTCAGTACGCCTTACCTGTCGTGGTGAAAAAGAATGGCAAACAAATTGGCTATCGTTTGAAGCCGCAACAACAGGGCGAGCTACTCGCTGAGTTAGGTATTCAGGCCAGCGACGTGATTATACAAATTAATGGAGTGAAGTTGGATAAGCCGCAAAATGGTATAAGCGCACTACGTAAATTAAGTACAGCAAAAAATTTGGAAATTATTGTGCAACGTAATGGTGCTGAAGTGCCCATTAATATCTCACTATAATGTTTCATTGTAGATCCATTGTGATTTTTTTAGATGCTGTGCTGTAAAATATAATGATTAGGAATTTTGCATGACCATGTTTCAGTTTTTATCGACATTTTTTTCAGCAGCTAAGAAGTCAACAGCTAAGACGTTTGTGAATAGCAGGCAACTATTTTTATCGCTAATACTTTCTGTTCTGCTTTCATCGCAAGTTCTTGCCGACGAAATTACGCTTAATTTAAAAGACGCTGATATTCGTGCGTTGATTAGCACGGTTTCAAAATTCACCGGTAAGAATTTTATTATCGATCCGCGAGTAAAAGCGAAAGTAACTGTGGTCTCTGCAAATACCTTAACACCAGAAGCGGTATATGAAGTTTTCTTATCCGTTTTGCAGGTGCATGGTTATGCTGCGGTGCCAACAGGTTCAGTGATAAAAATTGTACCTGCAGTTAATGCCAAGCAAGGTCCGTTGCCTTTATCAAGTAAACGTGATAATTACGCCAGTGATGAGTTAATCACAAAAATTATTCGACTGGATCATGTGCCTGCATCGCAACTGGTTCCTATTCTGCGTCCATTGGTTCCGCAGCAGGGTCATCTGGCAGCATACAATCCAACCAATACGTTAATCATCACCGATCATGCGGGAAACATTCGACGACTGTTGAAAATAATTGCTGGGGTTGATCGTCCTGATAGTGATGAGCTTGAAATTATTCCGTTAAAACATGCCTCGGCTTCAGAGCTAGTGAGAATTTTAAATTCACTGAGTGCTGCAGGTAAAGGTAAAGACGTCTCTAAAAAAGTAAAAATGGTTGCCGATGATCGCACCAACAGTGTTTTAGTTGCTGGTGATCGCTCAGCACGATTAAGAATTCGAGCCACAGTGAGTTTCCTGGATACGCCGCTAGAAGACGGTGGCGGTAATACGCATGTTATTTATTTGAAATATGCGAAAGCCGAAAATATGGTCAAAATTTTGACGGGTTTAAAGGAGAAGGGTGGGAAGTCGTCACGACCAGTTAAGGGTAAGGCGGCGCCAGCAAAAGTAACTACAGGCAGTACCATCAGTCAAAACGCAATTATTCAGGGCGACGATGAAACCAATGCGTTGATTATTACTGCTGATCCGAATACGGTTAAAAATTTAAAAGCCATTATTCGCCAGTTAGATATTCGTCGTGCTCAGGTATTGATTGAAGCCATCATTGCTGAAATAACCGCTAATAAAAATAAAGATGTCGGTGTGGGTTTAGTGATTGATGGTTCGCAACGTGACACAGGCGCTTTACCCATTGGGTTGAGTAACCTTGCTGGCGTTGGTGATTTGTTGGCTTCGGCAATCGCAGGTACTCCCCCCGTACTATCTGGTGGCTTAACACTTGGTCTAGGTGAAGAAACAAACTCAGGGGTGAGGTATGGTGCAATATTGCGTGCTCTGCAAACGGATGGTAACAGTAAAATTCTTTCGACACCGAGTGTTGTTACGCTGGACAATGAAGAAGCAGAACTTATTGTTGGTGAAAACGTACCATTTGTAACGGGGAACTTTACAGGTAGTGGGAGTAACGATCCAACTAATCCGTTTCAAACGATCGAGCGTCAGGATGTAGGTTTAACGTTGAAGGTGACGCCGCAGATTAATGAAGGTGATACAGTTAAATTAGTTATTGAGCAGGAAACGTCAAGTGTGCAGGATGATACTGAAGGCGCGGGTTTGAGAACACGTAAACGTTCGATTAAAACCAGTGTATTAGTTGATGATGGTGGTATTTTAATTCTAGGCGGCTTGATGCAGGAGCAGGAAGATGAAAGTGAAAGTAAGATTCCTTTGCTTGGCGATATCCCGCTTTTAGGTTTTTTGTTTCGTTCTAGTAGTACAACTAAAACAAACCAAAACTTAATGGTGTTTTTACGTCCCAGCATCTTACGCGATCGTAAAGATGCGGATACTTTAACCAACGAAAAATATAATTTCATCAGAGGATTGCAAAGTGAGTCATTTGATATAAATAACGCATTCCATTCTCCTCTGAAGGATATTGAAGCATCGTTACCACCTGTCGAGAAAACTGAGCTATCAACGCCAATATATGAAACACCGCAGAAAAAAGACATCGGTGATGATGACTGGGATAGTGAGTATGCCGGTTTCAACTAATATTGATGCGGTGGATCAGGGCGCGGATGAAAAAGACGTGGATGAAAAAGTTATTTCTGAGTTACAGCACGAACAAAAAGAGAATGTAGAGAAAACGCAGACAGGAACGGCGGTCGAAACGGTCTCGCCTTTAACATCACAAGCATTGCCCTATGTGTTTGCAAAAAGACATGGCGTGTTAATCGGACAGATAGAAGACGGCAGTGTCGACTTATTGCATTGTTTACCACTTAGTCCTATTGTGCTTGCGGAAGTTAGTCGAATAGTGCGGCGTAAAATCACCATGAGTTCGACCAGCGAAGAGCAGTTTGGCGCAATGCTTGCGCAGACGTATGAGCAGGCCAGCGATCAGGCCATGGCGATGATGGAAGGCGTTGGTGATGAGCTGGATTTGGATCAGTTAGCCGAAACCTTAGAGCCAGAAGATTTAATGGAGTCGGATGACGACGCGCCGATCATTCGCCTGATAAATGCATTGCTGAGTGAGTCCATTAAGGTTAACGCTTCCGATGTGCATATCGAACCATTTGAAAATCGCATGCGTGTGCGTTTTCGTGTCGATGGTATGTTGCGCGAAATTTTAAAACCGCCGGGTAATATTGCGCCTTTAGTTATTTCTCGAATCAAGGTAATGGCAAAGCTTGATATCGCCGAAAAACGTCTGCCGCAGGACGGTCGTATTTCATTACGGGTAGCAGGTCGTGCGGTTGATGTGCGTGTCTCGACCTTGCCGTCAGGTCATGGTGAACGCGTGGTTATGCGTTTGCTGGATAAACAGGCGGGGCGTTTAGATCTTAATCAAATTGGCATGTCGTCGTCCGTGTATGATAGTTTTCATTCCTTATTGCATAAACCGCACGGTATTATTCTGGTAACCGGTCCGACGGGTTCGGGTAAAACTACAACGCTTTATGCGGGTTTGAGTGTATTAAATGTTAAAACGAGAAATATTTTAACAGTAGAAGATCCGATAGAATATTTTATCGATGGCATTGGGCAAACACAGGTTAACGCAAAAGTAGACATGACGTTTGCGCGTGGCCTGCGTTCTATATTACGACAGGATCCTGATGTCGTGATGATTGGTGAGATTCGTGATTTAGAAACAGCATCAATCGCAGTTCAGGCAAGTTTAACAGGGCATTTGGTTTTATCCACATTGCATACCAATACAGCTATCGGAGCAGTTACGCGTTTGCGCGATATGGGTGTGGAACCCTTTCTGTTGGCATCAAGTTTAATTGGTGTCATGGCGCAGCGTTTAGTCAGAAATTTATGCACGCACTGTAAAAAGCCACATGAAATTACAGAAAAAGAACGTGAATGGATGGGGCTCGGCATGGACGAGCAGCATAATATATTTACAGCAGATGGTTGCAACGAATGTAACTATTTAGGTTACATGGGCCGTAGTGGTTTATATGAATTTATTGAAATAGATCACGAATTACAAAACATGATTCATGAAGGTGAAGGTGAGCAGACAATGGAGCGATATGCAAGAACTCTCGCGCCAAGTTTGAGCCAGGATGGTAGGCGAATGATTCTTGCTGGCAATACCTCATTAGAAGAAGTTTTGCGTGTTAGTAGAGACGACTGAAAAGCAATGAATAATGTACAGTGAATAATGAATAATGCGAAACAAACAACGAATATTAGAAGAGTGTGGGGTTAAAAGTTTTAAAACGCTTTCAATTATTCACTATTCATTATTCATTATTCATTATTTTTAAAAGATGGCTGCATTCGATTACATCGCACTTGATGCGAAAGGCAAGGAAAAAAAAGGCGTTGCCGAAGGTGATACTGCACGACAGGTGCGCCAGGTTTTGCGTGACCAGGGATTAACTACCTTAGAAATTACTGAAAGTAATAAGTCTACAAATAAAAAACAAAGCAAGAGTGGAAATAGAAATACTGGCTCGCATACGCCGCAATTTTTACAGCGTGGTATAAGTTCAACCGAACTGGCCTTGTTAACGCGACAACTGGCGACATTAATACAGGCCGCGTTACCGCTAGATGAAACATTGTCTGCAGTAGCAAACCAGACTGAAAAGCAGCGCATAAAAAGTATGCTGTTTGCAATTCGCTCGCGTGTTTTAGAGGGGCATTCTTTAGCTGTGGGACTGGCTGACTATCCAAAAGTTTTTCCGGAATTATATCGCGCTACAGTTGATGCAGGCGAGCAGTCAGGTCACCTTGATACTGTATTGGAGCGTTTAGCTGACTACACGGAAAGTCGACAGGAAATACAGGGCAAGGTTAGGCAAGCATTAATTTACCCTGCATTTTTATCAATGTTTGCCATTGCGATTGTTGTATTTATGATGACAAGTATTGTGCCGCAGGTGGTGTCAGTATTTGAAGATACTGGACAGGAGCTGCCTGGTTTAACGCTTACATTGATTGCGATAAGTGATTTCGTTGTTGATTATGGTATTTATATTTTAGTCATTGTGATTGCGGCTTTCATTGGATTTCAAGTGTTGCTAACGCGTCCAGCGTTTGTGATGAAGTACCACTCATTTTTATTTCACTTGCCTATTATTCAACGCTTGGTTCGCGGGCTAAATGCTGCCTTGTTCACTCGTACCTTTAGTATTCTCACTGGCAGTGGAGTAACCGTTTTAGAGGCCATGAAAATTTCTGCGAAAGTGGTTGCCAATTTACCGATGCGTGCAGCCGTACTGGAAGCAACCAATCGTGTGCGTGAAGGTACGGGCATTAAAAATGCGCTGGAGAAAAGTAAGTTGTTTCCTCCTATGACGTTGCAGCTTATTGCAAGTGGTGAAGCCAGTGGTAAGTTAGAAGAAATGCTGGAGCGAGCATCAGTGCAACTGGAGCGCGAACAGGTAACGCTTATTGCTTATATCGTTGGTATTTTAGAGCCTGTAATTATTTTAACCATGGGCATAATGGTGTTGCTGATTGTGCTGGGTATTTTATTGCCAATATTTGATTTGAATTCGCTGGTTAAATAGGGCTCTTTAAAAGGGAATCAAAAGAACTGTAATACCAGGCGTTTAATAAACATCAAGCCAATCAATGCCACCAAGACCGATAAGTCTAAACCACCAATCGGTGGCACATAATTTCTTATAGGTCGAAGTATTGGCGCAGTTATACTGCTTAGTAAAGTACTAGCGGGGTTGTGCGGGTCCCGATTCACCCAGCTCAAAATAGCCTGTGCAAATAGAGCAACGATAAAGATATCAAAGCCAAGCGATATTAATTCATAAAGTGCTTTGGTAGCAAGTTGCAATCCATTGAAAGGGTAACCTGCAAGGCTTAACAAGAGCACCAGTTTAAAAATAATTAATAATAAAACCAGTGCCAGCGTGGCAGTATCAACTTTTTTTATACTCGGAATAAAACGTCGCGCTATGCTGACAGGTGGTTGGGTGAATTTAACAACAAACTGTGAAATCGGATTATAAAAGTCGGCACCGACCTGTTGCAATATAAAGCGCACCAACATGATTGCGATATAAAGATTAAAGAGTGTGTCAATTAAAAATATAAATGGATTTTCGTGACTCATTTTTACAGTCCTAAATGTTTCAAATAATAATTATCGTCGGTGCTGGTTTGGTGGCGGCACTGATGTTAATAATTGTTGGCATTAGTAAAGTTGTTATTCGTAAAGTTGTTAATAGCAAATAATTTGTATTATTCTTTTGAGCCGAGTTCATCGGCTAATGAGATCGAACGCTGTTTCGCGGCTTTAAGTGCATTTTCAACAATCTGATTAAAATTAGCCGATTGAAAACTTAAGATAGCTTGTTCAGTGGTGCCGCCTTTTGAAGTGACTTGCTGACGTAATATTTTTGTTGATTCGCTGCTTTCAATAGCCATACGAGCAGAACCTAATGCTGTTTGCAAAACCAGTTGTTTCGCCGTTTCAGGACTTAGCCCTAAGTTTTCACCGGCTTGTTGCATAGCTTCCATCATTAAAAAGTAATAAGCCGGCCCACTGCCTGAAACGGCTGTAACTGTATCAAGTTGCTCTTCTTTATCAACCCATATGACAATTCCGACTGCTTCCATAATTTCAGTTGCCTGTGTTTTTTGCTCTTCACTTACCTCGATATTGGCAAATAATCCACTAGCACCAGTTTGTACCAGTGATGGCGTATTGGGCATGCATCGAACAATGGCACTTTTTTGAGACGGATCACTTTGTAACCAGCGATTAATGTCGGTGCTGCGCACACCTGCGGCGATAGAAATGAACAAAGAGTGATTTGTCGCGGTGACTTTTAGCTGCTGACAAACGTTTTGTAATAATTGTGGTTTGACCGCTAAAACGATAATTTCACAATTTATTAGCTGGTTATTATCGCTTACGGTGTTGATCTTAAACTGGTCTTTAAGCGTCTGGTTACGGCCTGGGTCAGGTTCTGAAACAGTAATTTCCGAGGCAGAAACACCAGCGTTAATCAGCCCGCCGATGAGGCTGCTGGCCATGTTTCCACCGCCAATAAATCCAATTGTGGGCATTGTTTATTCGTATTATGGTGAATTGCTAGGAGGGCAAATACTAACACAATCAATACAGGAGTCTGGTAATTGCGAAGGTGGCGCTGATGTTGAGGAAAAATATTGCTAAATCTGGCGGAATAGCGGCAGTAAGCCAATTTTTTGGCTATAAATAGGGGAGTAATAATAAGAATAGATCTATACCGATTTAGGGGAACTTGATGGATATCGCGCAGTTACTTGCTTTTAGTGTGAAAAATGGGGCTTCAGATTTACATTTGTCGGCAGAATTGCCGCCGATGATTCGTGTTGATGGTGACGTTCGGCGCATTAATGTCGATCCGATGAGTCACGAATTAGTGCATAGCATGGTGTATGACATCATGAATGACAAACAGCGAAAATCCTACGAGGAATATTGGGAAACAGATTTTTCGTTCGAGATTCCTGGGTTGGCGCGTTTTCGTGTTAATGCATTTAATCATAATCGTGGTGCCGGTGCTGTTTTTCGTACTATTCCATCCAAAATTTTAAGTCTGGAAGAGTTGGGTGCGCCAAAGATTTTTGAAGATATTTCGAATACACCTCGCGGTATCGTATTAGTAACCGGGCCAACGGGTTCGGGTAAGTCAACCACGCTTGCGGGTATGGTTAATTATGTAAACGAAAACCATTATGGTCACATTCTTACGATTGAAGATCCAATAGAATTTGTTCACGAAAGTAAAAAGTCGTTGATCAATCAGCGAGAAGTGCATCGAGATACACTAGGATTTACTGAAGCGTTGCGTTCAGCGTTGCGTGAAGACCCTGATGTTATTCTGGTTGGCGAGATGCGTGACCTTGAAACAATTCGCTTAGCTTTATCTGCCGCGGAAACAGGGCATTTGGTGTTTGGTACATTGCATACAAGTTCAGCGGCAAAAACCGTCGACCGTATTGTTGATGTGTTCCCCGCAGCTGAAAAAGAAATGGTGCGATCAATGTTGTCGGAATCGTTGCGTGCGGTAATTGCTCAAACACTATTGAAAAAAATTGGTGGTGGTCGAATTGCGGCACATGAAATTATGATTGGTACACCTGCAATTAGAAACTTGATACGGGAAAACAAAATTGCACAAATGTTTTCTGCTATTCAAACGGGTCAGCAGATTGGCATGCAAACACTCGATCAAAATTTACAGGAGTTAGTGGCGCGTGGCCTGGTT
>CAZCOZ010000004.1:21533-41499 GCA_964500555.1 uncultured Thiotrichaceae bacterium
GGCTTCCTCAAATGAGAAAAAATGAAAACGGGAATAATCAAAATAATGAGGTGATCTAAAGTGGATCGCGAAAAAGCAATAAAATACATGCACGATCTTTTACGGATGATGGTGCAAAAGGATGGCTCAGATTTATTTATAACAGCAGGTGCCGTTCCATCAATGAAAGTTGATGGTGCAATGCAGCCATTATCTAATCAGGCATTAAGTCCACAGCATACACAAATACTCGTTAGTTCGATTATGAATGATAAGCAGCGTGGTGAGTTTGAAGAAACACAGGAATGTAACTTTGCTATTAGTTTACCGGGAGTCTCTCGTTTTCGTGTCAATGCATTTACCCAGCGGGGGTCAGTTGGTGTTGTCCTACGTGTGATTCGTTCTGAAATTCCTGATTTTGCTAGCCTGAATCTTCCACCGATTTTAACGGATATCGCGATGACCAAACGCGGTCTGGTTATTTTTGTCGGTGCCACGGGGTCGGGTAAGTCAACTTCATTAGCGGCAATGATTGGTTATCGAAATGAAAATAGCCACGGTCATATTATTACCATTGAAGATCCCATTGAGTTTGTTCACAATCACAAAAATTGTATTGTTACTCAACGTGAAGTAGGCGTTGATACCGATAATTATGAAATCGCGTTAAAAAATACTTTGCGTCAAGCACCAGATGTTATTTTGATTGGTGAGGTGCGTGATCGCGAAACAATGGAGCATGCGATCGCTTTTGCTGAGACCGGACATTTATGTTTAACCACCTTGCATGCAAATAGTACTAACCAGGCATTGGATCGTATTATTAACTTCTTCCCTGAAGATCGACGCCAGCAACTGTTAATGGATCTATCGTTGAATTTGAAAGGTCTAATTTCACAACGACTTATTCCTAACGTATCAGGCACAGGTCGTGTAGCTGCTGTTGAAATCATGATTAATACACCTTTAATGTCAGATTTGATTTTTAAAGGTGAGGTTCATGAAATGAAAGATTTGATTTCGAAATCTAATGAACTTGGTATGCAAACCTTTGATCAGGCATTATTTGATTTATACGAAAATGGTGATATTCGTATAGAGGATGCGTTACGTAATGCAGATTCAGTTAATGATTTACGTCTTAGAATTAAACTGGAAGGTAAAGAATCGCATGCAAGCGATTTAATGCAAGGTCTGGATAATATATCAATAGAAGAGCAAGAGGATAAGTCTTCTTTTGGTCATTAGCCTTTTTAGCTGATGATATTTCGTATTTTCAAATGAAAAAAAATCAATTTACTTGATTGCTGGCATGAAGCTATGAACTTACAACCTTACTTAAAATTAATGTCTGAACAACAGGCGTCAGATATGTATTTTACTACGGGCGCTCCTGTCAGTATTCGTATTGAAGGAAGTATGCGACCTGTCGGAAAGAGTATGCTCAATCCAGGCATGACTAAAAAGTTAGCCTACGATTTATTAACGCCCACACAAATTACCGAGTTTGAAAAAAATCTGGAGTTAAATTTAGGGGTTTCATACACGGAGTTGGGACGGTTTCGTATAAACATATATCTGCAGCGTGGCGAAGTGTCTATGGTCGTGCGTTACATTCGCGCCGACATTCCTTCCTTTGAAGATCTCGGCTTGCCGGATGTTTTTAAAGAAATGGTCATGCGAAAAAAAGGTCTGGTGCTTGTTGTTGGTGCGACAGGTATGGGAAAATCTACTTCGCTCGCGTCGATGCTTGACTATAGAAATATGACCGAGACGGGTCATATTTTAACGATTGAAGACCCTATCGAATTTATGTTTCGCCATAAAAAAAGTATAGTTGGTCAACGTGAAGTCGGGCTTGATACCTTGTCTTTCGATAATGCTTTGCGTGAAGCGATGCGAGAAGCGCCTGATGTTATTATGATAGGTGAAGCGCGTGATAGAGAAACAATGCAATCAGCGTTGCGTTTTGCCGACACAGGACATTTATGTTTAACGTCTTTGCATGCAACAAACGCCAGCCAAACTCTGGATAGAATGCTTAACTTTTTCCCAAGCGATGCACATAATCAGGTGTTAATGGATATGTCATTAAACTTGAATTGTATCTTGGCGCAACGCCTTGTTCAGTCAGAAACGGGTGAGCGTGTGATAGCAGTTGAAGTTTTAATTAATACACCGTACATAAGTAAACTTATTCGCGAAGGCGATTTTCATGAAATTAAGGCAATAATGGAAAAAGGTAGCGAGTCTGGAATGAAGACGTTTGATCAGGCGTTGTTTGATTTATTTAAAGCAAGAAAAATTGATTTGAAATCAGCGCTTGCGCACGCTGATTCAAGCAGCGATCTGGAATGGAAAATTAATTTTGGTGGCGGTGTAAAAGATTTGCAGGTTAAGGATAAGCCAAGTGAGTCATTAGAGTTTCCAGGTGTTTCAGGTGCATGATTTAACGTGTTTCACTAAGGTGTATTTGAGTTTTCAGTAGTGTTTGGCTTGTTTGCTACATGGCGATAATGTATGGTGTAGGTGAACCCGTGATTGTATTCTTGGGTTATATTTTGTGTTTGGAGAAGCGGTTATATGTTTAAAATAAAAATTTATTTTGTTACTTTTTTACTGTGTTTTGCAACATCGTTACATGCTGTTGACTCAAATGATAATGAGCAGAGTCGAAAAGTTAGAATAACAGCAGAAATGGATTCTTTAGTTGTGGATCATCAAGGTATCCCGGTTACTGTGCAGCGTATCCAGGATACTAATAATAGACTCGTTGATGATTTCACGAAAACCTCTCGCCCGTGTCCGCCTTTTTGTATTCATCCTATTACGGCAGCCCCTGGTGTGAGCACAATTGGGGAGCTTGAATTGCTGGACTATTTAAACACAACAGTAAAAGATGAAGGCGGTGTGTTGCTTGATGCTCGGATGCCTAACTGGTACAACAGTGAAACAATTCCAGGTGCGATTAATGTGCCTTTTATCATGCTTACCAAAGCGTCCGAAAAACGTGATCGTTTGCTGGAGGTTTTTGGTGTGAAAACTAAAAAGGGTGTTAAAGATTTTTCAGAAGCGATTGAATTAACGTTGTTCTGTAATGGACCATGGTGTGACCAGTCTCCACGTGCAATCAAAGGCTTGATTGGTGCTGGTTACCCGGTAGAAAAGTTGCAGTATTATCGAGGTGGTATGCAAGCATGGAAATCATTTGGTTTAACAACGGTGTTGCCTGAAAGTAATACGGTTGGTGAATAGTTGTTTGGTAACAACTGCTTGTTTAATAAAATGTTTGTTTAATAAAAAATGGAAACCACAGAAAGTGGCATAGTTGAGAGATTAAGAAGAGAGAAATTATAGAATGAAATTAACGGATAATAATGCTTTAAATGTACTAATTGTAGTGAACGTGTTTGCGTTGTTAGCTATTTTTACCTTACTTTGGGTTTTGTGGAAAAATGGCATGTCTGTAGCTGAAGATCAGGTGGTGGTAAACAATAATGCTTCAGAAGGCCGTCAGGAAATTATACAGGACAATATAAACAAAGACCCGGACAAAGCTCAAGCAGAAGCGATTCCTCCAAAAAAATTAACAATGGCGGAAAAAATTATCCTCGAAGTTGGCGCTACTGAAAATCTTTTAAGAGATGAAGTTAGTAAACAGTCTGCACCCGCTAAAAAGCTGGAAGAAGTTAAAAGTCTGGATGAGCTTTCCGATATTGAGTATGTTGTTCAATACCAGAAAACCAAAAATGACATTCAACCCGAAAGAAATATTAGCAATAAAGATGTAACAACAGTTAGAGTTGTTAAGAGTGATGGGCAGTCAAATGCGAGTGAATTTAATAAGATTGATGTTAGTGGTTTGAAAAATCGCGCAGAAATGTTTAATAATATTACAACGCGTATAGCATCATTGATGACGGAAGATAGAACGTCTAATGATACTGGTTCGGCGAAACCTAAGGCGTGGAATAATTATCTTGATGCAATCAAGTCGGCTGGGGTGGAAAGAAAAAATGAGATGCGAACCATTCGAATCAAAGAAGGGGAATCGTTATGGGAAATAGCGGTTCGTGCGTACGGTAATGGTTTTTTGTATACAAAGATTTTTGAAGCAAATCCGCAACTAACAGATCCAGATTTGATCATTGCGGGTCAAATGTTACGCGTTCCTTTGTAGCTTTTATTCAATAGCGTAATATTTTTTAATTCAGTCGTGCAGGCTGATTGTTCTTCCTGCAACGATAACGTGCTTAACTTTCCCCTGGAAGTTCCAGCCTAAAAAGGGAGTGTTTGCTCCCTGGCTGTTAATACTATCAAGGTTGAGTTGCCAATCCTCGTTCTCATCAAATATACAAATATCAGCGATCTTTCCCTCTGAAATATCACCTGCGTTAATGCCTAAAATGTTAGCAGGTGAATAAGTTATTTTTTTAATTACGTCATCTAGTATTAATGCGTTTTGCTGAGTTAGACGTAAGCAAAGAGGTAAAAAAGTTTCCAGGGCGGAGATTCCTGCTTCAGTGCTGGCAAAGGGCGACTGTTTTGAATCAGTATCATGTGGTTGATGATCAGAACAAATAGTGTCAATGGTTCCATTACTAATACCACTGATTAATGCTTCCCTATCTCTTTGCGTGCGTAGTGGTGGTATCACATGGCAACTGCTATTAAAACTACTAATATCCTGTTCGGTTAAATATAATTGATGTGCGCTGGTATCAGCGGTAACGGCAAGCTGCTCATTTTTTGCGCGAGAAATTATTTCAACACCTTGAGCGCTAGAAAGGCGACCAAAATGTGCGGATACGCCAGTTTCTGCAATTAATTCCAGTGCCCGTGTTATGGCTATTGTTTCGGCAGAGACGGGAATGCTTTTTAAACCTAAGCGAGTTGCGATTTTCCCATCATGTGCGCAGCCGCCCATGCTTAGCCAGTGCTCGTCCGGTTCAATAAAAACGCGAAGTTTAAATGTCGCGGCATAAGAAAAAGCACGTTTAAGTATCAGCGTATTTTCTACAGGTTTTCGTGCATTACTCAGGCCAACGCAACCGGCTTGTTGCAAGGTATACATTTCACTTAAGTGTTCGCCGCGCAGGCCAGCGGTTAGCGCGCCGAGCGTTACTACGTGGCTATGTGCAGAAGTAACGGCTTTCTGATTAATAAATTCAACGACAGCAGGTTCATCGATAACCGGGTCAGTGTCGGGTGGACAACATAGCGTGGTAATACCTGATTTTGCTGCTGCGATAGTTTCACTTAGTATCGTCGCTTTATTTTCCTGTCCAGGTTCGCGTAAGCGGGCACAGCAGTCAACAAGTCCCGGTATGATTGTAAGATTACTTGCATCAATTACAGTTGTAGTTGAATCTGTTTTGATTGAGTTAGCGGGTTTAATTGAAGAAATTTTTCCATCAATAATTTCTATATCCGCCAGTTCATTTTGTTTGTTAGCGGGATTGATAAGCTTGCCGTTCTTTATCAGGATGTTATTCATTTTTTCACATCCGCTTCGGTAGATACATCATTCGCCACTAAATTATTGTCTGACGAAGTATCCGATTCTGGCTCTCGACCTAAGGTCATGGTCATTACTGCCATACGTACTGCAATACCGTTTGAAACCTGGTCAAGAATAACGGAGCGCGGACCATCGGCGACGGTTGAGTCGATTTCAACACCACGGTTGATTGGTCCTGGGTGCATGACAATAGCATCGCTTTTTGCAGCCTGTAAACGTTCTTCAGTAAGGCCATAAAGTTTAAAATATTCTTGTTCGCTAGGTAGAAAAGCGCCTTGCATACGTTCTTTTTGCAAGCGCAGCATGATAATGGCATCGGCGTCTTTAATGCCGGCCTCTAAGTCGGTAAAGATATTAACACCCATCTCTTCGATACCTGTAGGCAGTAATGAGCGTGGTGCAATAACGCGTACATCACCTGTGTTTAAAGTGTTAAGTGCGTGAATTTGAGAGCGCGCAACGCGGGAGTGTAAAACATCGCCAACAATGGCAACACGTAAGTTACCAAAGTTTTCGCCTTTGTTTCGACGAATGGTGAACATGTCTAACATTGCCTGTGTTGGATGTGCATGACTGCCATCGCCAGCATTAATTACGCTGATGTTAGGTGCGACGTTATTAGCGATATAGTGTGCAGCTCCTGAATCACTGTGCCGCACGACGAACATGTCGCAATGCATTGCCTGGATATTTTGCAACATGTCGAGTAGCGTTTCGCCTTTGGATGTGGAAGACGTGTTGATGTTGATGTTTAAAACATCAGCAGAAAGTCGTTTGGCGGCAAGCTCAAATGTGGTTCGAGTGCGGGTGCTGGCTTCAAAAAATAAATTGACGATGGTCTTGCCACGTAGCAGAGGAACTTTTTTGACACTTTTTTCATTGACGCTGGTAAAGTTTTCTGCGGTATCGAGAATCTGTGTGAGTATGTCTGAGCCGAGTCCTTCGGTAGTCAGAAAATGTTTTAATTGACCATTCTTATCTAATTGAATATTCCAGGCATCATGTCCTATTAAAGTGTCAGTTGGCTTTGTTGCTTTATTTACCATGTCTGTTTTGATGCCTTTTTCCTGTGTGTTCTATTTTAATAATTTACGGTTTTTGTAATTCAAAAGTGAGTGGTTCGGGGCCAGTTAATTTAATGTGTTCGCCTTCGTTAAGGGTGATGTGTTGACCTACGACATCAGCTTGCAGAGGTAGTTCTCTACCACTGCGTTCAATTAGGCAAATTAATGTAATGCTGGCAGGTCGACCATAATCAAACAGCTCATTCATTGCAGCTCGAACTGTTCGACCTGTATGTAATACATCATCGACCAGAATAATATGACGGTCTTCAATATCAGGAGGTAAATTAGACGATTTTACTTTTGGGTTCATGCCAATGCGCGAAAAATCATCACGGTAAAAGCTAATATCCAAAGTAGCCAAAGGCTCGGGAAATTTCAATTGCTGGTGAAGCTGTGTGGCTAACCATACGCCACCAGTATGTATACCGACCATTAACGGATTGTCGATTGCTCTTTGCTTGAGCAATATTTGCGTTTGAGTTGCCATTTGTGCCAGAAGTTCTTCTGGAGTGGCTAGATCTTGCATAAGTTCCCGTTGTGTAATCGTTTGCGTCTATTATTGTGGTGAGGTCAAATTTGTTGATTCAGCCAGCGTTGCACAATGATTGCCGCCGCCATTTTATCAACCTCGTGTTTATTCTGCTTATTTATTTTTATATGTTGCTTAAGTATTTCTTCCGCTTCATCCGAACTCAATGTTTCGTTGGTTTCAATTACCGGTAGTTTGAAACGTTTTTCTAACTCATAACAAAACTGGCGGCAAGCTGCTGTCATTTTATTTTCGCTGCCATCCGTATGATAGGGCATGCCGACGATTAATGCCTGTGGTTTCCATTGTTTAATTTCAGCTTCAATAGAGTGCCAGTCCGGGTTGCCATCAATTTGATTTATGGTTGTGCATGGTGTGGCAGTGTGGGTAATGGTTTGGCCGGTTGCAATACCTATACGTTTTTTACCGTAGTCAAAACCAACAACACTTGTGATTTTTTTACTCATAATTTTTTACGGATGTATCTATTATTAGGCGTGTCCAATGTCGCTACTTAATAAAGATAGGTCTATACCAATTAATTTTGCAGCCGCTTTCCAGCGACCAGCAACAGGGGTATTAAAAATAATTTGTTCGTCTGCTGGACAACTTAGCCAGGTATTACTTGCAAGTTCTTTTTCCAGTTGACCTGCTGCCCAGCCAGCATACCCAAGTGCGACAATATTTTCTTCAGGCCCGTTATTATTAGCAATGGCCTGTAAAATATCTTTTGAACTAGTCAGCGCAATATGATCATTGATTTTTAAGCTAGAGAGCCATTCACCTTTTGGTCGATGTAAAATAAATCCTCGACCCTGATCCACAGGGCCGCCAATAAAAATGGTCTGGTCTTTATGGCGATTACCATCACCATTGGTATCAATTTTCATTTCTTCAATAACCTGTCCTAATGTGATGTCAGATTCCTGATTGATGATAATGCCAAAGCTGCCGGATTCATCGTGCTCGCAGATATAGGTGACGCTTTGATTAAAGAAGCCATCATTTAATGACGGCATTGCGATAAGAAAGTGACCCGTTAAATTATCTATCCCATTACTGTCAATGTTAGTATCAGTATTTTTTTCAATGCTTGTCATCTTATAGTTTATTCATTTATTGAGTGCGGAGACGGTTGTCATTTAAAAATTCCCAGCTGCGAGTGATGTGTATGATATCCGTTTCCTGCCGAAGTTTTTCCGGAAAAGCAGAATAGGGTGCGGCTAATTTAACAATACGTTTTGCAGCATCATCTAAAATTTGATGACCTGATGACTGGCGTAAATCAATTTTCATGAGTTTGCCATCGGCATTGATGACAACATCAAGAATAAGTGTGCCGCTTAGCTTTTGTCGTCGTGCCTGATCTGGGTAGTTAAGATTACCGATACGTTCAACACGGTTTATCCATTCACGCATATATTTTGCAGGGCCAAATGCTTTTGTGCTTGAGTTTAAATATTTGGTACGTCCTATACTGGCTTGTACTTCGATTTGATTACTAATTTCGGGGGCAAGTCTGGCAGCTTGTGTGTCTTGTTTTGAATCGTTGTTATCGACAGTAATGTCGTCATCTGCTTTGAGCGGATTTTCCTTAGTTGTAATATCGTATTCAGCATCTGCCTGCGTTAATAAAGCAACCTGTTCATTTAGTTTTTGTTTTTTAATTTGTTGAATATTGGTTTGTTCTGACAAGCCTGGATCTTCAGACAATGTTGGCGCACTAAAAAGTTCTTTAGGCCTGGCTTTGTGCTCCGCATTACCGCCACCTTTTTGAGAAATCTGCGCGAGATAATCTGCTTTTTCTGCTTCATCAGGTGCTTTTGTTTGCACTAAAATAATATCAAGAGCGGGTGGTACGTCATCATCAGCCGCAGGGGAAATGCTGAATGTAATACCTAGAATGATGATGCCATGAAAAAGGACTGCAAGAAAAAATGTCATACCGAAACGATCGCTATCGGTTATTTTTACCTGTGTGGTTTTACGTGTGTTCATGAAATTGCATGCATTAAATAAGGCTATTGTTCGTTATTTTTGTAATGACAAAAAATGTATTATAAAGCTTCGTTCTAGTATAGATCTTCACTATAAATTTTGCGCGAAGTCGGTGGTTTATTAAGAAATTTAACGCGTGTTTGCATCGCAGTTGTCATATGGATGTTGTTATTAGCATCGATTAGCATAACGTAGCGAATCCCCATCTTTTTAGCAATTTTTTTCCAGTCATGACTACCCGCAACAAAAATGGCTGTTGCTGCAGCATCTGCCCGACCAGCGTCAGAGTGTATAACAGTGACCGATTGTGCATCATGCGTTGGGTAACCTGTTCTGGGGTCGAGTATATGGTGGAACCGCTTGCCTTTATAATGGTAGACCCTTTCGTAATCGCCAGAGGTAAATACGCTTTCGTTATCAGCGACTTCTATGCTTGCTAGTAGTGTGTCATTGCGTGGATCTCGGATACCGATATTCCATGGCCGCATGTCATATTGCCCCGCATGTTGTCCAGCATGCTGTCCAATAACGCTTAAATCCCCCCCCGCGTTAATAACAGCATTTTGAATACCTAATGTTTGTAATTTTTTGAGCGCAAGTGCAATAGCGTAGCCTTTTGCGAATGCGCCGAAATTAAGTGAAACTGCAGGGTTACTGCTTATTAACTGATTGTCACTATTGATGGATAAGTTGCTCATGCGTGGTTTTTGAGCAATCAGGGGCTGAATGTCTTTATCAGCGGGTGGCTCTATATCGCTGTCCTGATAACGGTGAAACTGCCAAAGGTTAATCAATTTCCCGATACTGGGATTGTAATAATGATTGCTTTGCTGGCTCAATTCCATCGACTCCATAATAATAGGTGCTAGACCAGGAGGAATATTTGCGGGTTTATTTTCCGCGATTTTTTTATTGATCTGAGCAAGATCGCCATTTGTCCATGGTGACCAGTTCTGGTGATAGCGATCAAAATCTTTTTGTAGTTGCTCGAAAGCTGAGCCCGCTGTGTTTGCGTCGCTACTGTAAAGCGTTATATCTATTAAAGTGCCGAAAGCAAAAATACTGTAGTTGTGTTGCTTTTCTGGCTGCTTTTTTGACGGCTCGTCTGGTGGTTGGCATGCGCTGAGCATAATACTCATGCAAAGCAGAAAAAGAGGATGTAAGACGTGCTTTATGATGATTCTCTATGGCAATAAATGCTGTTTGATGCATTGCATTAAATCACCCGCAATATCGAGAGAATAAATTTGATCAAGCTCGCGAATACAGGTAGGGCTGGTGATATTGATCTCAGTAAGGTAATCACCAATAATATCAATGCCGGCAAATAAAATACCCTGTGCTTTCAGTGTAGGGCCGACTTGCTGGCATATCCATTTGTCACGTTCACTCAGTTTAATACCGACACCAGTACCACCTGCGGCAAGGTTGCCACGTGTTTCGCCAGCAGCGGGTATTCGTGCCAAAGCATAGGGTACGGCTTCGCCATCAATTAGTAATACGCGTTTATCACCCTTAACGATTTCTGGAATGAATTGTTGCGCCATAACAGTGTGGCTGTCATTTTCAGTTATCGTTTCAAGAATAACGGATAAATTGGGATCTTTGGGGTGGACGCGATAAATAGAAGCACCGCCCATGCCGTCGAGTGGTTTTAAAATAACGTCCTGTTGATCTGCTTCTGCTCTTTCATTAATGAATTCGCGTAGTCGTTTACTGTCTCGGCTAACCAGAAAAGGAGTGCAACACTGTGGGAATTGCGCAATAAACATTTTCTCATTGTTATTTCGCAAGCTGGCTGGTTTATTGCCAATAAGAGTACCCGCTTGTTCAGCAAGTTCCAGAATATAGGTGCTGGTGATATATTCGATGTCGAAGGGTGGATCTTTTCGCATCAAAATCACATCGAGTGTACTTAATTCTATGGTTTGTTCACTACTAAAATCGAACCAATGCTCAGAGTTGTCCATTACCTGAGTAATACGAGTGTGGGCTTTCGCTTTATTGTTGTCAGCGAATAAATCCGACTGATATATCGTATGAATTTCCCAGCCTAACTTTTGAGCCGCCAGCATCATGGCAAAGCTACTGTCTTTTTTTATATTAATGGACGACAGTGGGTCCATCACAATGCCAATTTTGATAGTCATGCAAATGCTCTGATTAGGATTGATAGTGAACTTTTATACCAATTTTACAGTATTTTTATCACTTTTACGGTGGCTTTTAGGATGAGTGATATTTAATCAAGTCTTGTGCCTGGCAAAAACGCAGCCAATATTCCAGGCGTTTTTGTTATTTGATGGCAATAAATAGAATGTGGTCTACATTTAACGTATCTAAGAATTTTTATCGGAATAAATTTTTGTGTTTGCAAATGGTATAGCAATGATAAAAGAGAATGCGTTATGAATGATCTTAAAGTAATGGTTATTGATGACAGTAAAACAATAAGAAGAACGGCAGAAAATTTACTGACGAAAGAAGGTTGCGACGTAGTGACAGCGGTTGATGGTTTTGAAGCGCTATCAAAAATCGCCGTTAATAAACCCGACATTATTTTCGTTGATATTATGATGCCAAGGTTAGATGGTTATCAAACCTGTGCGTTAATTAAGAATAATAAAACGTATAAAGATACGCCCGTTATTATGCTATCGAGTAAAGACAGTATTTTTGATCGTGCTCGTGGCCGTATTGTTGGTTCTACGCAGTATTTAACAAAACCTTTTACTAAAGAAGATTTGCTCGGTGCAATTAAAGAACATGCCTCTAGGTGAATGTGTCGAACAATCAAAATAAAAAATACGCGAAAGATTAAAACAAAAAATTAATAAAAGATTAAAGCAGAGCAGCAGAAAAAATTAGGGATGAAAATTAATCCAGGCATTAAGAAGCCTAAGTAAAATACAAGATAGTGGTGAATGATAATGGCAAAAATAATGATAATAGATGACTCACCTACCGAGGTGCATGTGTTGCAAACCATGCTGACTAAAAACGGTCATCAAGTTGTCGCAGCAAGTTCTGGTGAAGAAGGTGTTGAATTAGCAAAAGAAGAATTACCTGATCTGGTTTTAATGGATGTTGTTATGCCGGGAATGAATGGTTTTCAGGCGACGAGACAGTTATTAAAAAGTGATAAAACGGCGGATATACCAGTGATTATGGTCACAACAAAAGATCAGGAAACAGATAAAGTTTGGGCGATGCGACAAGGTGCTAAAGATTATATTGTTAAGCCAGTACAGGAAAAGGCTTTAATCGAACATGTCAATATGATTTTGTCAGCGTAATAAACATAATCGTAATTAATATTAATAAGTAAAAAAACAGAAAAATATCAAATGAATATTAGTGACCCATTCGATTTTTTGCGCGACCTTGAAAACAGAACGGTAGAAGGTTCTGCAGGTATGCCATCACTTGTTCAGATTGAGAAGGAGTGGGTAGGTGTTGGTTTCAGGGTTGGTTCATCAAAGTTAATTGCTTCGATGAAAGATATTAAGGAAATACTTGATTTGCCAGAATATACAGCGGTGCCTGGCGTGAAGTCCTGGATTGTCGGTGTCGCCAATGTTCGCGGTAGTTTGTTACCGATCATGGACATGAAGGGATACCTGACAGGGGAAGATATTCAGCAGCGACAAAAAGGCCGTGTCATTGTAATTGATTACAAAGGTTTTGATACGGGGTTGGTTGTCGAGGAAGTATATGGCATGCGCCACTTTACGGAAAATGAAGCAATCTATGATTTACCTTCTGTTCCTGAAAGTATTTCGCCTTATATAAAACTCGCTTTTGAAAAAGATGAAGAAGTTTGGCCGGTATTTAGTTTCGATAATATGACGCAAGATGAACGTTTTTCTCATGCTTCTTTATAACCACGCTATCTTTATAATAAATGCTAATAATAAATATTACTAAACAATAAATGTTACTAAAATAATAATTAAATCATAATAATTAAATCGATTAACCATAAAAATTAATTGTACATAGTATTGATTGTACATAAATAACGAAAACAGTGACGGGTTAAGTCAGCAATAGAACTGACGAACCATGTTGATTGGAGAAAATGCCTTATGAGCGCAGAACAAAAAAATATCGCGATTGGTAAGCCGTTAGTTATTATCGGTATATTGTTAGCAATCTCAATCATCGTCATGTTGGCCAGCTTATTTTATGTGGGTGAAAAGCGAGCAACATTACAACGTCATGTAGAACTTTCATCGGATCAGCTCCTTTTGTCTCAACAGATGGCAACATATTCGTTAAGTGCGTCTTCTGGTGATGAAGCATCATTTGATAGTTTGCTTAATTCACGCTCAGAGTTTGATGACAACCTGGATATTTTTCACTCAGGAAATGATGCGGTTAAAGCACTCAATGTCGAATTAATACCTGATCTTGATGTCGTTGAAAGTGATTGGAGAAATTACCGAAATAATATCGAGGTTATTCTGAATGGTCGTCAATCTATTTCTGAAGTAAGAGAATTGTATCAGGTCATTGAAAGTTTTATTCCGCAGATGTTGACTTACTCGGATGAAGTGGTTGGTGTCTTGATTAAAAAGAAAGCATCTGCACGACAGGTTTATATGGCAACACGCCAAATGATGTTGTCACAACGTATTCAAAATAACTTGAATCAGGTATTGGCCGGTGGTGATACAGCAGCAGCAGCAGCGGATAGATTCGGTCGTGATGCGGCTTTGTTTGGTCGGGTATTAGAAGGCTTGCTGAAAGGCTCAAAAGGATTACGTATAAAGAAAGTAACGGATAAAGAAGCGGTGAGTAAATTACGTGAAGTGGCCATGTTGATTAGTGCAGTGAGCGATAATATTGCAGGTATTCTTGAGTTATCACCTGAGTTATTTGAGGTAAAAGATGCTGCGGGTCAGGTTAGTGGCGATTCTGCAAAACTGCTTACTTCGCTTAAATCATTCCAGCAAAAAATTATTGATCAAGGTAAGCAACTTGATTTCATTCAGTTGATTGGTGCAGCTGCAGGTATTGCTGCAGTATTGCTTATTATTATTGGCGGTATTTTATTACTTAAGCAGGCCAGGAGACGTGAGGAAGCAGCGTTAGAAAACAACCGTCGAAATCAACGCGCAATTCTTCGTTTACTCGATGAAATGGCTAATCTGGCGGATGGTGATTTAACCGTACACGCTACGGTGACTGAAGAAATTACAGGTGCGATTGCAGACTCCGTAAACTTTACTACTGACGCGTTACGTAGTCTGGTTACAACGATTAATAATACTGCGACAGAAGTATCAGACTCAACAAGTAAAGCGCAGGAAACAGCGCACGAGTTATCGCAGGCTTCAAACAAACAAACACGTGAAATTGCCTCAGCAAGTGCCGCCGTAACGGATATGGCAGAGTCAATGTCGCAGGTATCTAAAGATGCAGATAACTCTGCAGAAGTAGCGCAGAAATCGATGGAGATTGCACAAAATGGTGCACAGGTAGTACGTAATACTATTGGTTCGATGGAAAATATTCGAGAAACTATTCAGGATACATCGAAACGTATTAAACGTCTTGGTGAGTCTTCACAGGAAATTGGTGACATCGTTGGGCTTATTACTGAAATTGCAGATCAGACAAATATTCTAGCGTTGAACGCAGCCATTCAGGCATCAACAGCCGGTGATGCTGGCCGTGGTTTTGCGGTGGTGGCAGATGAGGTGCAACGACTTGCGGAACGTGCGGGTAATGCGACCAAGCAGATTGAGGGTTTGGTCAATACGATTCAGGCAGATACAAGTGAAGCCGTGAAATCAATGGAAATGAGTACCGCAGGGGTGGTCAATGGTGCTTCCATGGCCGAGGATGCGGGTGTTGCGTTGAAAGAAATTGAGTCGGTATCGACGGAATTATCTGATTTGATTAAAGGCATTTCTGATTCGACTAAACAGCAATCTAAAGTTGCGCTTTCAGTATCAGACACGATGAATATTATTCAGGAAATTACAGTGCAAACATCCGAAGGTACTAATGAAACATCGGCATCGCTGTCTGCGTTGAATGAGCTTTCCGCCGAACTAGGGCGATCAGTGTCTGGCTTTAAACTACCTTCAACACATGATGATGAAGATAATGTTGATACCGTTATTCTGCAGAGACAAGCATAGGCCGGTCTGGAATAGGTGACTGAATAATGGTAATTGGATTAATGGTGATTGGGTTAATGGTGGTTGGGTAATGAATCCGGAAAATACAGTTGAATATAATTCGCTTAGTTGGGTAAAAGTACAGTTAGATGATGTTCTAGCTGATGCACAGTCTAATCTCAGTGAATACATAGATAATAAACAGGATGAACACCTGGAAAACTGCATTGAGTATCTGCAGTTAATCTATGGCACCTTGCAGATGGTGGAAGTGTATGGCGGCGCCATGCTTGCTCAGGAAATGTTGCAGACAACCACAGCATTGCTTGAAGGTGGTGTGGATAATAATGAGGATGCATATGATGTGCTAATGCGCTCGATGCTGCAATTGCCTGACTATCTTGAAACAATTCAAGCAGGCAGTAAAGATACCCCTATTACACTTATGCCACTTTTTAATGATTTGCGTGCTGCTCGTAAAGAAAGTCTGCTATCTGAAAGTGCATTGTTCTCACCAGAGATCGAAAGTACAGAAATTTCTTCAGGTGAAGATAATGATACTGTTATTGAAGCTGGGAACCTTCAGGCTGAAGTCAAAAGATTACGGACACATTATCAGTTAGGTTTGCTTGATTACATTCGGAATAAAAAAGAACAGGCGGGTTTAAAACGAATTAAGGCTGTGCTGAATGCGCTAGAAAAAGTTTCTAGCTGTGCAGAAGTACGGAGAATATGGATAGTCATTGGTACACTTGTAGAAGGTTTGCTTAAACGGGGTATCGATTCAAGTCCAAGTGTCAAAATGCTTTTAGGTAGTGGCGATAGACAGTTAAAATTGATCCTTGATATTGGTGAGGATAAGTTTGAAAAGGAGTACTCGAAAGAGCTGGTCAAAAATGCATTGTATTACGTTGGGATCTGTTCGGTAGAAAGTGAACGTATTACTGCAGTAAAAGAAGCGTATAAACTTGACGAATTAATACCACAACAAGAGCAAGATGCAGGCGCAGCAATAGGTGGCTTAAATACGGAGTTATTCAATACCGTTTCAAAAGGAATTAGTAACGATATAGAGAGAGTGAAAGACGTACTTGAGTTGTTTGTGCATGGCAACGATCAAGATGCCGAGCAACTTGTTGATGTGGTTGACCAGCTAGGAAAAATAGCTGATACCTATGGAATGTTAGGTATGGGAGCAACACGCCAGGAAATTATGGAGCAACGCTCTGTATTAGAAAAAATAATTGATGGCAGTGTGCAGGCCAATGAAGCGATCGTTTCAGGTGTTGCGTTTGAATTATTGAATGCGGAATCTGAACTAAAAGAATATATTTCAACTCGTTCGGGTGCTATCGATATAACGCCGCAACACAGTGATCAGATCGTACCTGCATCTGAATATCGAGAAGTCGTTCGTGCCGCAGTAAATGAAGCGTTGAAGAATTTCAGTGAGGCAAAAGAAGCGATACTTCTATTTGTTTCAGGCGCTGGTGATGAAGAACAGTTTGACATTATGCTGAGCCGTTTGCAGGAAGTGCATGGTGTAGCAATGATGTTGCCGTTGGTTCGGGTATGTTCTCAAATTGAAAAATTACAGGAATATATACAAGTCGCGTTAATAGATAACAACCGTCAAACTGAAGCAGAAGAGCAGGACACAATTGCTGATGTTGTGAGTTCAATCGAATATTATTTTGAAGCACTAGTTGAAGGGCGACCAGGTGTTGAACATGGGCTAAAAGCGGGGGATGTATCTGCAGCTAAATTAGAAGTTATTAGTGCATCTTATACCGGTAAAAAATTAAGCACTGAAGACAGTGTCGATGAAGATATTGATGTTGTCTGTGATAGTTCACAAGGTGAACTTGTGGCGGGTAGTTTAAATTTAGAAAGTGAAAAAGTAACGATAACTGATACTGGTTTAGATCTGGAACTGGATTCAGAGCAGGGCTCAGAAAGCGGAACTATAAAAGAAAGTTTTTTAAGCGATGATGCGTCAAATGATTTAGGTGCGGAGCTGAAAGTAGAAGAAAGCATCGACGTTGAAAAAGCAGAGAAAGTTGAACCGTCAGTAGTGACGTCAGAAATGAAGTCAGAAGCAGAAGAATCAATAGAGTCTGCAGCAAAAGTAGTTGAGTTGATTGATGTTGTCGATAAGGAAGCGATTGAAGAAATTGAGAATTATGAAATTCTTTCTGATGATGCCGATGAAGAAATTGTAGAGATTTTTATCGAAGAAGCAGTCGAGGTGCTAGGAGCGCTACACGAAAATGTACCGATATGGCAAGCAGATGCAAATGACGAAGAGTCTCTGGCGATTGTTCGACGTAGTTTTCACACTCTAAAAGGCAGTGGTAGAATTGTTGGTGCGCAATTGATTGGTGAATTTTCATGGAAAGTAGAAAATTTACTTAATAAGGTTATTGAGGAAAAGGTTTCGCCAGGCGATACAGTTAACCGTATATTAGATGAGTCACTTGCCGTTTTACCACAATTGATAGAACAGCTAAAAGGTAATCGTGAACCTATAGAAAATATCCCACAGTTGATGTTGTCTGTAGATGCGATTATTGATGGGCGTGATGCTGATTATGATGCATTAAATCAAATAGCGGTAAAAAAAAATGAAACGCTAAGCGAAGTAATTGGTGGTTTTAATGTCGCTGAAGCCGGAAATAACATCGATGATCTTGCAACCGAAGATGAGTTGGAAAAAGTAGGTCAGGCTGAAATAGATCAGGTTGAAGGTGAACTTACAGTTGAGTTAGAGGATGAAGAATTAGTCATCAACGAATATTTGCCTGATGATGGCGAAGAAGTAACCTCATTAGAGATTAATGGGTTGCTGGACGATGAGAGTGAAGAAGTAGTTGATCTTTCATTTGATGACAGCGCGGTTAGCGATGTGGCAGCGGATCAAGAGTATCTGGTCGAAATAGACGAAACAGAAGTCGATGAGTCGAAAGGAATTAATGATATCGATGAAGTATCGGAAGATGTATTAGATATTGATCCTGTATTACTAAAAATCTATTATGACGAAAGTCAAAATCATATCCAAACGGTTCAAAAATTAGTTAGTGATTCCGTTGCTAATAATAAAGAACTACAAGCCGATAAAAATCTTCTTCGTGCATTTCACACTTTATATGGTAGTGCGCGTACGGCAGAAGTCGACCCTATAGCTGAGTTAAGTGGTGCTACTGAAAAATATATAAAAGCACGTCAGGAAAGTGGGGAAACGACTATTCCTCAAGATGTTACCGATGTGATTTCAGAGGTCGAGCAATCTATTTCCGCGATGCTCTGTAAAGTTGAGGATGGAAAACTACCTGCGAATGATAGCGCGTTGCACGATAAAGTAAATGAGATCGTAAAGCAGGAAATTCAGGAACAGTTGCAGAGTTCGTGGCAAGATAATTTGCCATCGCCAGGTGATTCTAAATTCGATGATGCTGATGCATTGAAGAAAAATGTAGAAGCTGGCAGTAGCAGCAATATTGATTCTTCTGAAGATGCTCAAGATAGTCGAAATAAAGATAGGAAATCAAAAAAAGCGTCAAAAGAAACATCAACGACTAACACACCATACAGCGATATCGATTATGTTGATATTGATGATGAACTAATTGCTATATTTCTTGAAGAAGCAGAAGAGTTACTTGAAAGCTGTGAAAGCGTTGTTAACGAAATAAAGAACACGCCAAACTCAGAAGAACACCTCCAGCAATTGCAAAGAAATATGCACACGCTAAAAGGTGGTGCACGCATGGCTGGGTTAACGCCAGTCGGCGACCTGACGCATAACCTTGAATCACTTGTGGTTATGGTTGAAAGCAAAAAAATTCGTGTCGATAAGGCATTGCTTGATGTGCTGAACGAGTCATTGGATGCGTTAACAACAATGATGGAAGAGGTTAAAGAGCGCAAGCCATTAATTAATGCGATTGAATTAAATCAAACAATTGAAAGTTTGATGCGCGGTGAAGTCCAGGAAAAACGAGCTGTTGAACGTTTTGATGTTGAATTAAATGCATTACATTCTGCAGTGGCCGAGCGTGATGCGATTGAAGGTGCGGCTGACGAAAATAAAATCTTCGAAGATAAAAAAGAGGTGCGCCCACATTGGGGTGAGCGAGCAACGGATGTTAATTTCAAAGAGTCACAGGAACAGGTGCGAGTTCGTTCTGATTTGCTAAATAATTTAGTGAATTACGCAGGCGAGGTGAATATTTATCATGCTCGTATGGGTAAACAAATATCCGATTACAGTTTTAATCTCTCTGAGTTATCACAAACAGTTGATCGTTTGAAGATGCAGTTACGAAATCTGGAAATTGAAACAGAAATTCAAATTCGCTCAGGTTATGAAAAAGAATCTGAAAATTATGATGATAATTTTGATCCGTTGGAAATGGATCAATACTCAACAATGCAGCAGCTTACACGAAGCTTAAGTGAGACTGCATCCGACGTTGAAAGTATAAAAGGCATATTATCCGATATTACACGTGACTCAGAAACATTGCTGATACAGGAGTCGCGAATTAGTACCGACCTGCAGGAAGGTCTCATGCGTACACGCATGGTACGTTTTGGTGGCTTGTCATCACGTTTACGTAGAATTGTTCGCCAGGTTTCAAAAGAGTTAGGGAAAGAAGTAGAGCTTGAAATCATTGGTGAGTCTAGCGAAGTAGATCGTACAGTACTTGATCGAATTATTGCACCATTAGAACATATG
>CAZCOZ010000005.1:0-26950 GCA_964500555.1 uncultured Thiotrichaceae bacterium
ATACTACTGGCAGTATGTGCCTGAATGCTGATAACCGAGGCAATAACAGAAACGATAAGGCTTATTATTAATATTTTTAAAAATGACATTTAAGATGCTCCAAATAAAGATAGTTGTATTGATTAATTGAATAGAAAATTAATAGGTAGAAAAGTAACAAGTTGAAATTGAAAAGATAAATATTTAAAGCCAGTCGGGTCAGTTGGAATGTTTTCCTGTTGTTTTTCATCCTGAAAACACTGACGATGGTGTTCAACTGGTATGGTTCACCAAACGAAGTATGGACGTGGTGAGGGCGTTATTATAACTGAGCTGTT
The DNA here is from genome assembly GCA_964500555.1 of uncultured Thiotrichaceae bacterium. Taxonomy (GTDB): domain Bacteria; phylum Pseudomonadota; class Gammaproteobacteria; order SZUA-229; family SZUA-229. Next base: position 318 of record CAZCOZ010000005.1, read on the forward strand.
TGCTGGGGTGTAGGTAGGAATATGGTTTTTTTAGAATTTATTTGTTTTGTGATGGCGGCGTTTGTTGAGAGATCCGAGCCATAATCGTTTCTAATGATTCATCGCTAGGTAGCTGCAGATGAAAGCCATTTTCTTTTAGATTGGATAAAACGACTGTCGTATCTTCTTTTGCCAATTTTAGCGTAGACGTGATGTCCAGCTCCATAGAAAATGAAATATTACCAAGTGAGTTATAAATTTCTTTTGGCACCTTTTCAAAATTATCTTCTTCGGAAAGATAAATATACATATCGGGTTTATTGCTACAGCGGTAGATAAAGCTTTTCATAATAGATTTATAGCGTGGCGAAAACGCTTGTTGCCGCATCAATGGTATTCTGTAAATCGGTTTCCGTATGCGCAGCTGAAACAAAACCGGCTTCATAGGCTGATGGTGCCATGTACACACCCTGTTTTAACATGCCATGGAAGAATTTCTGGAATTGATCAAGATTACACTGTGTGGCCTGTTCAAAACTGCTGACCTGTTTGTTGCTGAAGAATAAACCAAACATACCGCCTACGCGGTTACAGGTCATATCAATGCCAGCTGTTTTTGCTGCATCAAGAATGCCGTTGGTTAAAAACTCAACTTTTTCACTTAACTCATCATAAAACGTGGGTGCGGAGATTAGCTCAAGCGTTTTCAAACCGGCGGTCATTGCAATAGGATTGCCCGACAATGTGCCGGCTTGATAGACAGGGCCTAATGGTGCGATGTGTTCCATGATTTCGCGTTTACCGCCAAATGCGCCAACAGGCATACCGCCACCGATGATTTTTCCTAAAGTGGTTAAGTCGGGTGTGACACCGTAGTGAGCTTGCGCGCCACCAAGTGCAACACGAAACCCCGTCATCACTTCGTCAAAAATCAATACGATATTTTTTTCGCTACAGGTTTGACGGATGCCCTGAAGAAAGCCATCAACAGGAGGAATGCAGTTCATGTTTCCGGCGACAGGTTCGATAATAACGCAGGCAACCTGGTCGGCAATTTCATCGATAGCTTTATTGAAAGTGTCTAAATCGTTATAAGGTAGCGTAACGGTAAGTTCGGCAAGGGCTTCGGGTACGCCAGGTGAGCTGGGTTGACCAAGAGTTAAAGCGCCTGAACCTGCTTTCACTAATAAGGAATCAGCATGGCCGTGGTAACAACCTTCAAACTTAACTAGCTTATCGCGACCGGTAAAACCTCGTGCTAAACGAATGGCACTCATGGTCGCTTCGGTGCCAGAACTGACCATGCGCACCAACTGCATCGATGGTACTAATTCGCAAACTTTATCGGCCATGGTGGTTTCAAGAAGGGTGGGCGCGCCAAAACTCAGCCCATTGCCAGCAGCATCGCGCACGGCTGTAATCACTTCAGGGTGCGCGTGACCTAAAATCATCGGCCCCCATGAGCCCACATAATCAATGTATTGTTTTTCATCTTCACCATAAATATAAGCGCCGCTGGCACGTTTGATGAAAATGGGATCGCCACCAACGCCAGCAAAAGCGCGAACGGGTGAATTAACGCCACCGGGAATATGATGTTGTGCTGCCTGGAAATTATTGGACATGTTTATTATGGTCTTCGATAAGGTGATTAACGTCAGGGGCGAATTCTACCCTAAATTACAGAATTTTCCGATTCGGGTGAATCGTTGTGGCCAGCATGCTCGCGTTGGTATGAGAGATGAAAGTTAGTCGAAATAATGACTTAAATCTTGAGCAGATTTTTTTACGCTATCAGGCTCGTCACTTGAAGCGGAATCAGCAGGAGCAAAAATGTCACTAATAACCGCAACCATATCCGCACCGTGCTGTATCACTTGTTGAATATTTTTATGGTTAATACCACCAATAGTGCAGATGGGCAGAGATAGCTGTTCTTTTGCCTGAGCAATAATTTCCAGGCCAGCAACGGGTGCATTCGGTTTTGTTGATGAGGGAAAAATAGCGCCGAAGGCAACGTAATTGGCACCGTTTTTTTCGGCAGAAATGGCCAGTGATAAATCGTTGTAACAGGAAACGCCGATAATAGAGTCTTCGCCTAAAGTTTCTCGTGCGCTAAAAAGGGAGTCATCATTATTACCCAAATGCACGCCGTCTGCGTTTACTGTTTTTGCTAACTGGATATCGTCGTTAATAATACATAAGGCATTATATTTTCCACAAAGTTGGCGAAGTGAATGTGCCTGTTGTTGTCTTTTTTTTGTATTGTTTGATTTGTCGCGATACTGAATGATTTTTGCACCGCCCTGTAATGCCTGTTCTACTTTTCTGTCGAAATCCTGTTCGCTAATTAAATGTTCATCCGTTATTGCATAAAGGCCTTTTAACTTTTGAGATGATTTTCCAGGCAGTTTTTTAGATGGTTGGTTATATAGCGTGTCGGCACTCACTTTTTATCCCAGAAAAAACGATTTGGGTGATACTGTCCCATGCCAATTCGATTCGCATTAACCAACGTTTTATGGGTGTAATCTAAACCCTTTCTAACCGCACCAAGCACATCCTGACCCAGTGCGATTTGTGCTGCAATACTGGCAGAAAGTGTGCAACCCGAGCCGTGATATTTATGCGGTAGTCGCTCATTATGAAAGGATTCTATTTCACGGTTATTACTAAATAGCGTGTGAACAACGTCAGGTGTCTTTCCGTGGGTGCCCGTCACTAAAATGTATTCGACATCGACTTCGAGTAAGCCCATTGCTGCAGCAGCTGGTGTATCTGAGCCTGGGGAGAGCGTATGGATCTCGTGAATATTTGGCGTGAGGATTTTGGTGACGGGTACTAATAAGGTACGTACTGTATCAACTAAATCTTCGGTGCTTAATGCGCCATCGGTTTCGGTGCTGAAAACAGGATCGTAAACAACAGGTATTTTTGGATAGTCAGTAAGTATCGAATGAATCGCCATGGCAATTTCAGCACTGCCGACCATACCGATTTTTATTGCATTAACAGGCATGTCTTCCAGTACCGCGCGCGCCTGTTCAATAACAAGGTCAGATGGCATCGGTGAAAAAGACATGACATCAACTGTGTCCTGCACAGTCGCAGCGGTAATGACTGATGCCGCCACGCAACCGTGACTGCTGATGGTTTCAATATCAGCCTGAATGCCAGCACCGCCTGTTGGGTCAGCGCCAGAAAAACACAATACAACTGGAGGAGTAATGTCTGTCATCTGTGTTACCGTCATTTATTATTGGTCTAGATCGATAAAATTTTGAACTGCGTCAAATATTAAAGCATGGGTATTCTAACGCAATCAAGACTGTGTAGAATAACTGCATTGTTAATGGTTATCAATCGAGGATTGTTATGGCATATAAAGTATTAACCTGCATAGTTTGTGGTTATGTTTACAATGAAGAATTAGGCGACGAGGAGCACGGGCTTGCGCCTGGCACACGTTGGGAAGATGTGCCAGAGGATTGGGAATGCCCAGACTGTGGTGCGGGTAAGGATGATTTTGAGATGACAGAAATTTAGATCGATGCGATAACTGAATTTGTTATGGCGCTGCCAAAAGCATTATTTTTAGATAAAGCATCGTTATATCCAGATGATTTAGATTTTTCTACGCTGGAAAATATTGCGCAATGGAAATGGTTTGATAATGCTGACGCTAGTGATGTTGCTTCTGAAGATTTAAAACGAGTCGAAATTTTAGTTTCTAATAAAGCAATCATCGAGCGGGAGCTGATAGAGTTTTGTGAAAATTTGAAACTAATATGCGTAGCCGCAACAGGCGTGAACAATGTCGATATACGCGCCGCGCAAGAATACGACGTAAAAGTTTGTAATGTTCGTGCGTATGCAACGGCATCAGTAACGCAACATGTCTTCTCCTTAATCTTATCCCTTAATAGAAAGCTTTGTTCATGCAAAAAATCAGTCATAGATGGTCGCTGGTCACAAAGTGAATTCTTTTGTTATTTTGGCGAACCCATTAGCGATCTCGAAAATAAAGTATTAGGCATTATTGGCTATGGCGAGTTAGGCAAAGCCGTCGAAAAAGTAGCATTGAATTTTGGTATGCGTGTGCTTATTGCAGAAAGTCATAGTGCAAAGAGTAATGTGAATGGAGCCGATAAACGTGTAGATATAAAAACGCTATTAACCAACGCCGATATTGTGTCACTGCATTGTCCGTTAACAAAAAATAATCAACACATGATAGCGGCTAACGAATTTTCTATAATGAAAAACAGTGCGCTGATTATTAACACCGCACGAGGTGGTTTAATCGATGAGTCGGCATTACTCGTGGCACTTGAAGATAATGAAATAGCAGGTGCAGGTTTAGATGTGCTGGAACAAGAACCACCAGAAAAAAATAACGCACTCATTAATTATGCACAGAATTCTGAAAATTTAATTATCACACCCCATATTGCCTGGGCAAGTCAGCAGGCAAGGCAAAATTTAGTTAATCAAATTGCAGAAAATATACGGGCTTATAAGCTTGGGCAATCACGTAATGTAATCGTGTGAATTTCGGAGAGTAATATTTGTTCCAACTATTACTCGCCTAATATTGTAATGGCAACATCACGCTTATGCGGATGAGTCCGATGCTCCCATAGAAACACACCTTGCCAAATACCTAAATCACATTTTCCTTTTTGCACAGGAATAGATAAAGAACTTTGTGTCAGTATGGTTCGAATATGCGCCGCCATATCATCGGGACCTTCGTCTTTATGCTTATACATGCTGTCACCGTCTTTCACTAATTTAGCCATGTAAGCTTCAAGATCTTCGCGCACTGTTCTGTCTGCATTTTCACATAATATTAAAGATGCACTCGTGTGCTGTATAAAGATGTGACAAATTCCTGCTTTGATGCCTGACTTTTCTATCGATTCAGTAACTTGCTCAGTGATATTGTAAGTGCCTCGGCCGGTGGTTGAAAAGCGTAACTTCATTTGACTTAGCATTACTGTCTCCTCAAGCATTGATGGAAGTTGTACGCGAGTTTTTGCATTACTTCAAACCAGGCATTGTGATTGCTGCTTTTATTTTCGGTTATATTGATTCCCAGTGGATCAAGTGCTGCCGTTTTTATTTCTGTGTTTTTTGTTAATGTGTTAATAAGAGCAGGTTTAGGTTGTTGGTAGGCGATGCACTTTATTTTCTTTTCTTCTATGAGGGATTTAATTTTTGACAGGTGCTTCAGGCTAGTATTTGTGTCATCACCAGAATTAAGTGCAGCGACATAATTTAAGTTGTATTCTTTTTCAAAATATTGAAATGCGTCATGAGCGACAATAAATGGTTGTCTGTTATTTTTTAGTATCTGTCTAATTTCACTGTCTGTTTGTTCTATTTTGTGCAGCAAGTTTTTAAGGTTTTGTTTGTAGCGTTCCGTGTTTTTGGCATCAGCAGCGATCAGTTTTTCGTTTATATAATGGCTTATTGCTTTTGCATTGGTGCTCGATAACCAGATATGCTGATCAACGGTAGTAGGTGTTAGAGCCTTTTTATCTTTGTCGTTATGCGAATGCATCGAACGTCTATTAAGTAAACTAAGGTTGTTTGCCTGCATTAATGAAACATTAACAATGTTTTTCTGTTGCTGAATTATCTTGCCAAGATAGGTTTCCATTTGTGGCCCCAGCCAGATAATCATATCTGCATGGTCAATTAAGCGTCGCTCAGAGGGGCGTATATTGTGATGATGTGGCGATTGCATATTGCTTGATAATAATGTCGGCGTGGATATGCCATCGGTTAAATGTGCGACCAATGAATAAACAGGTTTTATGGTGACCACGATTGTTTTTAGAGTCGTTTTTAAATCATCGTCAGGTATCTTACTGGGCGTGTCGCTTGCGGCATATAACAAACTGCTTGTGAGCATAAGCAGAGTGGTTAATGAATGTAAGAATTTATTGTTGTTAAAAGAAAACATATAAGCAATTTTTAAATGTAATGTTATAATATAACATTATTGTATCACTATTATCTCTGTTGAGTATTTAAAATCACTAAAAGAACATGGCGCGACAACAGCAAAAAGCAGCAAAAATAGAATGTCATCACAGTGGCAATGTCAGTTGTGTTAAGCCGCTTCATAAACAGGTGAAAGGTTTTATTGAGCAGGCTGATCAGCTTTGTTTGAAACGAAATCAACGATTTACCGCGCTACGTAAGCAAGTGTTGCTATTGTTATGCGAATCCGAACAGCCGCTTGGTGCATATGCGTTACTCGATTTAATGCGAGACGCAGGTCGCTCGGCGGCACCGCCCACTGTTTATCGTGCGCTGGATTTTTTACAGGAGCAAGGTTTTGTGCATCGTCTTGCAAGCAATAATACTTATCTTGCCTGTGCGCATCCACAACATGAGCATGAAGCCGTTTTCCTTGTCTGTAAACAGTGCGGCTTCACTCAGGAGTTGCACACGGATGGTATTTATCAAGCCGTTGCGGCGAAAGCGAAATTAGTAAAATTTAATGTTGAACATGCTTCGGTCGAGGTGGCGGGTTTGTGTCGTCAGTGTCAATAATGAGAACTGATGACGAATCAGCTTCTAATGAATTGCTGCTGGAAGCGAAAAATATTGCTTACCTCAAAAAGGATAAAAAAATTCTTAACGACGTTAGCCTGAGTTTGCGTGGCGGAGAAATTATTACTTTGATTGGCCCAAACGGCGCGGGTAAAACCAGTCTTATTCGAATCCTGCTTGGTTTGAGTAAACCGAGTTCAGGAACGGTCGAACGTAAAACAAATTTGTCGGTTGGTTATGTGCCGCAAGGCATTAACATACCTGAAGTGATGCCGCTTCGAGTCTATGATTTTTTAAATGTAACTGCAAAATACAACAAAGAAAAATGTCGTGAAGTGTTAACGCAGGTTAATTGTGAGTATTTATTATTGTCGGCGATGCAGGATATTTCTGGTGGCGAAATGCAACGTGTCTTACTCGCACGTGCATTATTAAAAAAACCACAGTTATTAGTATTGGATGAGCCAGCCTCCGGTATGGACATCATCGGTCAGCAGGCTTTGTATGAAACCATTCAAAATATTAGATATAAATACGGCTGCAGTATTTTAATGGTGTCGCACGATTTACATCTGGTGATGGCGGCGACAGATCGAGTGATTTGTTTGAATACACATGTCTGCTGTACAGGGCATCCCGATGATGTCAGTGAGCACCCTGAATATATAAAATTATTTGGTAATGCAATTAATGGTCTAGCTTTGTATTCACATCATCATGACCACGAGCACGATTTGCAGGGTAATATTATTGCTGAACATGGGCATCATCATGACGAAGAAAAGTGTTCGCATTATAAGGATAGTGATTGAGGTTATAGATGATGGAAAATCTTATAATAGAAAGTTTTGTTCTGTATGCACTTGCTGCAGGCGTGGCTTTAGCAATAGTTGTCGGGCCCTTAGGCAGTGTCGTGGTTTGGCGTCGCATGGCTTATTTTGGTGACACGCTTGCACATGCTGCATTACTTGGTGTCGCTTTAGCAATTGCTGCTGAGCAATTGCCGATGTTGGGCGTTGGTTTAATCGGTATTATTATTGCGATTGTGTTGTTTTGGTTAGAAAAGCAGCGCGAACTCTCGACAGATATTTTATTAGGGATCCTTTCTCATAGTGCTTTAGCACTAGGTTTAATTGTATTGTCGATTATTCAGGCAGAAGGTTTTAATGTGAATCTGATGTCCTATTTGTTTGGCGACTTATTGGCAATTGATCAAGGTGATTTAGTGTTTATGTATGCCGGTGCATTTTTTATTCTGGTTGTATTAAGCCAGATAATGTCATCGTTGATATCTATTTCTGTAAATGAAGAATTGGCTCGTATTGATGGTGTTGCTGTTGAAAAAGTTCGATTTGTATTTATGATATTACTGGCGTTAGTGATTGCAGTTGCGCTTAAAGTGGTTGGTATTTTATTAATAACAGCTCTGTTGATTATACCGGCTGCGACTGCGCGATTATTTTCCCGCTCACCAAAACAAATGGTTGTCGTCTCTGTGATGATGGCGATATTAGCTGTTTTCTTAGGAGTTTTCTCGTCGCTGAATTGGGATTTTCCTGCAGGCCCATCGATAGTAATGGCTGCGTCTGGTTTGTTTTTTATTTCACGTTTAGTTTTTTCTCGTTAGCTCTCGTCCCACGCAGAGCATGGGAGTCAGGTGATTTAGTTTGTGTTCAACGCATTATAAATACTGTCATAACAATGCGTTGCTAAATCATTGCGCGTTTGTTGTTTGGTGCTAATCGGTTTTAGATAACGGACTTCAACAGGGATTCTTTTGAGGCTTAAAACGCTAAACATGGATTGCAGAAAAGTCATACCGCCGATAAATAAAATATTTTTGTTTATCTTTCTTTTTATTTTAACATCTGATTGGGGTTTGACTTCAGTGTTATTGCTGGCGACATTGTTACCGCCGTTGCCATCAGTAGCAGGATAGAAAATAGCGACAGGTTGCACCAGGCTATTTGCATCAATCGCACTTTGCATTAATCGACCATGAAATTTTTTCAGCGTACCATCAGTTGTCGTCCCTTCGGCGAATAAAACCACATTATGATTTCTCTCTAATGTTTTTTGCAAGGTGGTATTAGCTTCTTCTGCAGAATTTCGTATTCCGCGTTTTATATATAAAGTTCCTGAGCGTGTTGCTAGTAAACCGATAAAAGGCCACTTTTTAATTTCAGCTTTGGATAAAAAATGGGTGGGCGATAATGCGCCAATAATAGAAATATCTAACCAGGAAACATGGTTAGGGACATACAGAACATTACCTGATTTTTTTTCGCCAAAAACAGTTAGTTTGACGCCAATAACTGAAAGAAGAAGTCGGTGATAAGATTGTGCAAGACGGCTAGTAAAGCCCTGTGTTGGCATTGTATTGCGCAATAATAAAATTGCCAAAATGGCACCAATGAGTACGATAGGGATAAGTAGAAGCGATTTGTAAAGAACACGAATAAATGACATGTTATTAAATCAATATTGTTTTTTTAATTAATAAGGATCGATTAAATTAGTCAAATCGCATAGACAAATCAATCGCTTTAACATCTTTAGTGAGTGCGCCAGTAGAAATATATTCAACACCCGTTTCTGCAACTTCTCGAATGTTATCCAGAGTAATATTGCCAGATGCTTCGCTAACAACTTTTCCCTGGCAAATTGTTATTGCGGTTTTTAATGTTTTGATGTCAAAATTATCAATCAGTACGCGATTGGCGCCAGCATCAATCGCCTGTTGTAACTCATCAAGGTTTTCTACTTCGACTTCTATGTTTATATCGGGATTGCTAAAGTGTGCTTTTTCAACTGCATTTTTTATACCGTCACATGCATTGATGTGGTTTTCTTTTATTAGATAAGCATCAAACAAACCAATACGATGGTTTTCGCAACCACCACAGGAAACGGCGTATTTTTGTGCCATGCGTAAACCGGGAATCGTTTTTCGAGTATCAAGGACTTTTGTGTTTGTGCCTTCGAGTTTTTTTGCGTAACGAGCAGACAGTGTTGCAGTTGCAGATAATGTTTGTGCAAAATTAAGTGCGGTACGTTCACCCGAAACAATACTTTGTGATGAGCCACTTAACGTGCAAAGGATTTGATTTGCTTCAATTTTATCACCATCCTCGACGGCCCAGTCAATCAGAACTTGCGGGTCTATCTGGCGATAGGTTTCTTCGAACCAGTCGATGCCGCAAAAAACGCAGTCTTCGCGGCTAATAACAGTAGCGAGAGAAAAGTTTTCGGAAGGAATCAGTTCGGCAGTGATGTCGCCTTCGCCAATATCTTCTTTGAGCGCATTAAAAACATTTTCGTTAATGATACTTTGCGGTACATGTAACAATGGCATTATTTAATCGACCTTGGCTTCATCAGAGGCTCCCTATTGCGATCCATTTGTGCCTAACGGTTTGTACAGCACTTTGGAATTTCGTTGAAAATTATACAGCGATTTTTTTTCAATCGGCAAATCATCTAAACTGCATTCAACAAAGCCACGCTCAATAAACCAGTGCATGGTCTGGGTGGTAAGAGTGAATAATTTTTTTATGTGTTGCTTTCTCGCTTGCCATTCAAGGTGTTGCATTAAGTCATCGCCGCGACCGTGGATTTGATAATCTTTATGCACAGCAAGGCAGGCAAGTTCAGCTGCCTGTTCTTTGTTAAAAGTAAAAATAGCAGCGCAGGCAATAATCATACCGTCACGTTCGATGACGGTGAAGTTGTTTATGTCCAGTTCTAATTGTTCACGTGAGCGTTTTACTAGTACGCCTTTTTCTTCCAGTGGCGAAATTAATTCCATAATGCCGCCAATGTCTTCAATATTGGCAGTGCGCAGGCCTTCGTAATTGTCCGCTGTGACTAAAGTGCCAATACCATCGCGCGTATATAGCTCAAGTAATAGCGCGCCATCATATTGACGACTGATTAAGTGCACGCGGCGAACGCCACCACGACAGGCATGTGCGGCATTTTTTAAATGTAATTGCGTACCGTGTTGTTCGCTTGCGTTATCGGTTGGTTTATTATCGTCGGGTTTATGGTTCTTCAGCCAGTTTTCTGCCTGTGGCAAACTGAGTTGCTGTAATAAGTTGCCATTTTTATCTGTAACGTTATCGCTTTCCATTACAAAAATAAGTTTGTCTGCATTGAGTGCGATTGCTGTTTCGGTAGCGACGTCTTCTGCGTGGAGATTAAAAGTCTCACCTGTGGGAGAGTAACCAACGGGTGAAATCAGTACGACATTATTATTATCAAGATGTTGATTAATTGCATCCGCATCAACATGACGTACATTACCCGTCTGGAAAAAATCGATACCGTTACGAATGCCATGCGGTTGTGCAGTGATAAAATTACCTGAAACAACACGAACCGATGCGCCAGACATAGGTGTGTTTGGTAGCCCCATAGAAAGTTGTGCTTCAATACGTGTGCGAACCTGCCCAACGGCCTGCTCGACTGCGGGCATGTGCTCATGCAAAGTTATACGCATACCGTCTGCAAATGTAGATTCAATATTGGCTTCGGCTAACTGCTTTTTGATTTGAGGGCGTGCGCCATGCACCAGTACGATACGAACACCGAGGCTGCCGAGCAGTGCAATATCATGAATAAAATGCGCAAAACTGGGGTGCTCAACGGCCTCACCACCAAATAAGATAACAAAGGTACTGCCGCGATGCGCATGAATATAAGGGGCGGATTGCCGAAACCAGTCGACGTGGTTGCCGCTACGATTATTGCTTTTATTAGCGCCTTTATTGTCGCCTTTATTATCGTTAGTTTTCGATTTATTACTTGATGTAGTATCAGATTCTGCCATGTTTTTATCCACGATGTCGCCTCAGTGCTTCATTCGTCGCAATATAACGAGTAATATACGCGATTCTCTTTTCTCTTCAAGATTTATTCTGTATCGAATGTTTATTATAGATCTTGTGATTAGTTTCTGAGTTAAGTTATCGAGTATTTATTAAGTATTATAGAAGGTTACTCCCATGACAGACGATAAAACACGTAAATTTTCTTCAATCATTGTTGATGGTATCGCGCAGGCGCCAAGTCGTGCGATGTTGCATGCGGTTGGCTTTGAAGATGCGGATTTCAAAAAACCGCAAATTGGCATTGCTTCGACTTGGAGCATGGTGACGCCGTGTAATATGCACATTAATAAACTGGCGGAAAATGCTGCGCAAGGTGTGGACAGCGTTGGTGGAAAAAGTATTATCTTCAATACCATTACCGTGTCGGATGGTATTTCTATGGGTACGCCGGGAATGCGTTATTCATTAGTTTCACGTGAAGTGATTGCCGATTCGATTGAAACGGTTACTGCTGCACAAGGCTTCGATGGTGTGGTGGCTATTGGTGGTTGCGATAAAAACATGCCGGGTTGCTTAATCGCTATGGCGAGACTAAATCGCCCGTCCGTCTTTGTTTATGGCGGTACGATTAAACCGGGTGCTGGACATACCGATATTGTTTCTGTTTTTGAAGCGGTTGGTGGCGTTGCCGCAGGCACGGTTTCAGAAGCGCAATTAAAAGTGGTAGAAGATACAGCAATACCCGGCCCGGGTTCATGCGGCGGTATGTATACAGCTAATACCATGGCATCCGCCATTGAAGCGTTAGGCATGAGTATGCCAAACAGTTCAGCGCAGGAGGCCATTTCTGATGACAAGAAAAATGATTGTCATCGTGCAGGCGTTGCTGTTTTGGCGCTAATTCAAAAAGACATAAAACCGAGTGATATCATGACGCGTAAAGCATTTGAGAATGCCATTACAGTCATCATTACTTTAGGTGGTTCAACCAATGCGGTATTGCATTTATTAGGCATGGCGCATGCAGCCAATGTCGAATTGGAGTTGGATGATTTTACGAAAATTGGTGCGAACGTTCCTTTGTTAGCTGATTTAAAACCCAGTGGTAAATATTTAATGTCTGAGTTAATCGCTATAGGCGGCATTCAACCATTAATGAAAATTTTACTAGATGCTGGTTTGTTGCATGGTGATTGCATGACGGTCACAGGTAAAACCATGGCAGAAAATTTAGCCGATGTTAAACCGTATCCTGAGAACCAGGATATTATTCGCGCATTAGATAACCCAATTAAAAAAGACAGCCATTTGGTTATCCTTTACGGCAACATCGCAACGACAGGTTCAGTTGCAAAAATTACGGGTAAAGAAGGGTTAAGTTTCACTGGTAGCGCGCGAGTTTTTGAGTCAGAAGAAACCGCATTGTCTGCTATTTTGGATGACACTGTAGTCAAAGGAGATGTTATTGTTATTCGTCACGAAGGCCCAGTTGGTGGCCCGGGTATGCGCGAAATGTTAAGTCCTACAGGTGCGATTATGGGTAAAGGGTTAGGAAAAGATGTTGCCCTGATTACCGATGGTCGATTCTCGGGTGGCAGTCACGGTTTTGTAGTCGGTCACGTTACACCCGAAGCGGCGGTTGGCGGTGCTATTGCAGTGATAGAAAATGGTGACAGTATTACCATCGATGCAGAAAATCGCGTGTTAAATATAAACATTCCACAAACAGAAATCGACGCGCGTTTAGCTAAATGGAAAGCACCAGCAGTAAAAGAAACGCGTGGAACGTTAGCGAAATACGCCAGGTTAGTGAGTTCTGCTTCTGAAGGTGCGGTTACCGATAAATTTTAGTGTCTGAAATGTGAAGCTGCGGGTGACATAGTGCCCAAGTTCATGCAGAATAGGTGCAAGATGATTAACATGAAAAGGTCAAAAAATGAATTTTGATTGTTTAAATGATAAGGATATTAGCTATCTGATTAATTTACAGAAGCATGTCAAAAATCCCAATATTCGTTGGGCGGACAAACCAAGCCATAAACAAAAAAACTATAAAGTAACGGGTGGTGACTATCTTTTTGAATTGTATGTGCGACAAAGCCATATAGATACAGAGAATTTTTCCTGTGGGTTATCAGTCATCAAACCAGATGGTCAAAGATTAACGTTGCTTCGTTACAATGGGAGCAACCATATTCATCATGAAATAAAATTTTCTTGTCATATTCATAAGGCTACTGAACGTGCAATTAATTTGGGTAAAAAGCCAGAAAACTTTGCAGAAAAAACAGAGATATACCATACTTTAGATGGTGCGTTATTTTGTTTGGTGTCAGATGCCGCTATCAGTGGTTTACTCTCACTTAAGGCTGATGAGCCTGATTTGTTCCATTAGGAGAAGAGGATGCTTGAGCAGCTCAATCAAGAACAACTTTGTAAGCAGTTTTGTGCAAATGTACAAATACATCGCCGTGGTAATGGTATTGTGATGTTGCAAACGCCTTTTTCTTATCCTGATGGGGATCAATATGCTTTATACTTATCTGAAGTTGGTGTAGGTGGTGTGCGTATATCTGATGGTGGTCATACCTTGATGCACTTAAGTTACGAAAATGATGTAGATAAATATTTTTCGAGTACAAGGAATATACTTTTACGTCAGGTGGTTGATGAGCAAGGTGTGGGCTTTTCTGAAGAAAGTGGTCAGTTTTATGTGGATACAACAGTGTCTAATTTGGCTGAGTCGGCATTTAAATTGGGGCAAACCTTAACACGCATTCATGATCTTACGTTTTTAAATCGTTCGCGAGTAGCTTCGACATTTTATGATGACTTAAAAGAACAGCTATCAACAATAGTGCCGGAAGAAAAAATACGTCATAATTATATTGTTGAAGGCTTATCTGGTGCAGAACAGTACCCAGTAGATTTTTGCATTGAAGGGAAACAACAAGCCCCTGTTTTTTTATTCGGAATTCCTAATAGAGATAAAGCTAGGTTGGCTACAATATTTTTGCAATATTTTCATCAGCAGCAAGTCGATTTCGAATCATTACTCGTTTTTGAAAATCAAGAAGAAATTCCTCGTTCCGACCTTTCCAGATTATCGAATGTGGGGGGGGAAATGATTTCTTCATTAAATGCTGAAGATGATTTTCGTCGTAAAGTGGAAAGAAGAGCAGCGTAACATTGTATTTTTGATTGTCTATACCAGCTTTAATGGCCATAATTTCTATTTTCATCAGTTATACTTCACATAATCTTATTAACAAGAAAAATAAATAAATGAAATACGAAGTAATTGATGCAATCATTTCACCCAAAGGACAGCTAGAAGCGTTATCGCAGTTTGAGGTTTCGCGCATTTTAAATACCAGTGAAGGTGATCTCGCAAAAACCTTTCGTAACTGCTCACTTGCGGTTTTAAATTGTGGCAGTGCGCTTGATGATAGCAGTGAATTGTTGGCGCGTTATCCTGATTTTTCTATCGAAGTGATTCAACGCCAACGGGGTATTAAATTATCGCTGAAAAATGCGCCTGCTATTGCATTTGTTGATGGTAAATTAATTACCGGCATTAATGAACATTTGTTTGTTGTGTTGCGTGACATAATTTATGTACATAATAAAGTTGTTAACTCGTCTCGATTTGATTTGGGTGACTCGGATGATGTGACGAATGCCGTCTTTCATATTTTGCGCAATGCACAAATATTAATACCAAGACTGGAACCCAATTTAGTTGTCTGTTGGGGTGGGCATTCTATTGGACGTGAAGAATATGATTATACCAAGGAAGTGGGTTATCAAATGGGTTTGCGGGATTTAGATATATGTACAGGTTGTGGTCCGGGTGCGATGAAAGGGCCAATGAAAGGTGCGACGATTGGTCACGCTAAACAGCGCAGTGGTACAGGCCGATATATAGGTTTAACCGAGCCTGGAATCATTGCTGCTGAATCACCTAACCCGATCGTGAATAAACTGGTGATTATGCCCGACATTGAAAAACGTCTTGAAGCGTTTGTGCGTACGGGTCATGGTATTGTTGTTTTTCCAGGTGGAGCAGGGACAGCAGAAGAAATACTTTATATATTAGGCATTTTATTGCATCCCGATAATGTCTCGATGCCTTTCCCGCTTATTTTTACTGGGCCAAAGAGCGCGGAAGATTATTTCAAACAGATCAATCGTTTTATTCTGGATACATTAGGTTTAGAAGCGCAACAACGATATCAAATTATTATTGACGATCCCGCAAGAGTTGCTGTTGAAATGAAAAAAGGCATGAAGCAGGTTCGTAAATACAGAGAACAGGAGAAGGACGCTTATTATTACAACTGGTCTTTAACCATAGATGATGACTTCCAGAAAACATTCGATCCAACGCATGAAAACATGCGCAATCTTGCATTGAATAAAGACCAGAAAAGTCATTTGTTGGCGGCTAACTTACGTCGCGCATTTTCAGGTGTGGTTGCGGGCAATGTTAAGGAAGAAGGCATTGAATCAATTAAACAGCACGGTCTTTTTGAATTGCATGGTGATAAAGAAATCATGGAGCCAATGGATGCGCTGCTTGCTTCTTTTGTCGAGCAGCATCGAATGAAATTGCCAGGTACTGTTTATGTACCGTGCTATAGAATTATAAAATAGGTTTTCAATGGTTTTGAATTTTCAAAAACAATAATGAATAATTAATTTTTTAATTATATCAATCGCAGGGTTAAGCGATTTCATTTCAATATATTCGTCTGGTTGATGTGCCTGGTTTATGCTTCCAGGTCCCATTACAATTGTTTCTAATCCTAATTCGTTGTAATACGGTGCTTCTGTGCCAAAGGCGACGGACTGGGACTCGGTATTGGTCATTTTCTCAGCAAGTTTAACCAGTTCTGAATTTTCGCTTGTAAACATGGCGTCAACGCCGTCGAATAATGGAATGGTTTTCAGTTGAATATTGGAGTCGCGTAAAACATTTTTTAAACGTTGTTGCATTTCAACGCGTAAGTCAGAAATTTTCATACCGGGTAGTGGGCGGATATCGATTTGTAATTCACAACTGCCACATATTCGATTGGGATTATCGCCACCATGAATGTGTCCTAAATTCATCGTTGGTACGGGGACTTCGAACAAAGGATCTCTGTACTTATTTTGTAATTCGTCGCGCCAAAGTAATAATTCTGATATGACTTTATGCATGGCTTCCAGCGCATTATTTCCAAGCGCAGGGTTGCTTGAGTGTCCAGCTTGCCCTGTGAGCTGAATCGATTCCATCATCATGCCCTTGTGCATACGAATCGGTTTCATATTGGTGGGTTCGCCGACGACAGCATAACGGGCATTGGTAACACCGAGCTTGTTAGCATGTTTGGCAATCGCTTTTGCACCTGCCATGCTAGTTTCTTCGTCGGCAGTGGCGAGAATAATGAGTGGCTGTTTAATGTTTTTTGTGTCAATAGTTTTGAGCGCTTCAATAATGACAGCGAAAAAAGATTTCATGTCGCAGCTACCTAATCCATAAAATCGATTGTCTTTTTCTGTCATTTTAAAGGGATCAACTTGCCAACGATTTTCATCGTAGGGTACGGTATCAGTATGACCAGCTAAAACTAAGCCGTTATTGCCAGTACCTAGTGTTGCAATTAAGTTGGCTTTGTTTTTGTCATGCGTCAATGTTTGAACTTCGCAATGGAACCCGATGGACTCGAACCAGTTAGCTAGCAGATCAATAACCTGACGATTTCCCTGATCAATATTTTTTGCCGTGCAACTTATTGACGGTGTGCTTAAAAGCTGGTTTATTAGCCACTTGATGTTCGTTATTTTAGCAGTCATATCAATAGGTTATAACTAATGAATAAATAAAGCAAAAAAATGTTTGAGTTTTCGTGTGAACGCATTACAATGCGCCAAAAATTAAGTCAGAAAAATATTCCGTGCAATAGTGCCGGAGGAGAAGTTGAGATGGCCAAAGGTGGTTACATGAGTGGGATTTTTGGCAGTTCGCCAGTCAGTCCCCTGCAAAAACACATGTCGAAAGTTTATGCATGTACCAGCGAGTTGATTCCTTTATTCAATGCAGTTATTAATGAAGATTGGGAAACTGTTACCCAGCATCAGCAACTTATTTCCAACCTTGAAAAAGAAGCTGATGTGTTGAAAAAAGTCTTGCGTCTCAATTTACCGAAAGGTTTATTTATGCCGATTTCTCGTCAGGACTTATTAGAAGTTTTGTTGATGCAGGATCGTATTGCGAATAAAGCAAAAGATATTGCCGGTACGATTGTCGGTCGTCACATGATTTTGCCTGAAATTATTCATGAAGATTATATTCGCTTTGTTGAACGTTGTGTTGCTGCATGTAAGCAGGCGAAAAAAGCGATTAATGAATTAGATGAATTAGTTGAAACAGGTTTTAGTGGCCGAGAAATTGAAGTTGTCACTGATATGATTACCAAGCTGGATAATATTGAGAGTGATACGGATAACTTGCAAGCGGCTATTCGATCTGAAGTTTTTCAAATCGAAAAAGATCTACAACCGATTGATGTCATGTTTTTATATAAAATTATTGAAGCTACAGGTGAAGTGGCAGATAAGTCCCAGGGAGTGGGTAGTCGTTTACAGTTAATGTTGGCAAGGTAGGGTTAGCTATGGATCAAATGACGATTTATTTAATTCTTGCCGGTGTATTCGGTTTGTTTATGGCCTGGGGTATTGGGGCTAATGATGTTGCCAATGCGATGGCGACTTCGGTTGGCTCTAAAGCGATAACCATTAAACAGGCGGTTATTCTGGCTGCGATTTTTGAATTTGCTGGTGCTTATCTTGCGGGCGGTGAAGTTACCAAAACGATTCGTAAAGGTATTATTGAAGCCGACGCCTTTGTTGGCAATCCTGATCTGTTAATCTGGGGTATGCTGGCTTCCTTACTTGCTGCCGGCACCTGGTTGGCGGTGGCGTCATACAAAGGCTGGCCAGTATCTACTACACATTCTATTGTCGGTGCTGTGGTCGGTTTTGCAGCGGTGGGTGTTGGTATGGAAGCTGTCAACTGGGGAAAAGTGGGCACCATCGTGATGAGTTGGGTGATCTCACCAGTATTGGCAGGCATACTGGCATTCCTAGTATTTAGAAGCATCCAGAAGTTGATATTAAATACGGACAATCCTATCGGCAATGCCATTAAGTACGGTCCTTACTATCTGTTTGCAGTGGGTTTCTTGATTGCTCTGATCACTATTAAAAAAGGCTTAAAACATGTTGGTCTGGATCTTGATGCGGCAGATGCCTTTTTATATGCAGGTATTGCAGGTGTGGCGGTGGCATTGCTGGGTTCGTATCTAATAAGAAAAGTAGAAATTGATCCTCAAGCAGATAAAAAATTCCATTTTGCTAATGTGGAACGTATTTTTGCAATATTGATGATTTTTACCGCTTCGGCAATGGCGTTTGCTCATGGTTCTAATGATGTAGCGAACGCAGTCGGCCCGATGGCGGCGGTGATCAGTATCGCGCAATCGGGATTGGTCACCTCCGAATCCGCCTTGCCAAGCTGGGTATTACTGGTGGGGGGTATCGGTATTGTGATTGGTTTAGCCACTTTTGGCTATAAAGTGATTGCCACCGTGGGTAAAAAAATAACCGAGTTAACACCCAGTCGTGGTTTTGCTGCAGAAATTTCAGCATCGGGAGTGGTGGTGTTTGCTTCCTTTACTGGCATTCCTATCTCTACCACGCAAACGCTAGTTGGAGCCGTGTTGGGTGTGGGGCTCGCGCGTGGTATTGGAGCTATCGATCTAAGGGTGGTGGGTAATATCTTTATGTCCTGGGTTGTTACCCTACCTGCAGGTGCGCTCTTATCCATACTGTTCTTCTTTACACTGAAAGGCATGTTCAGTTAGTTTTATCAACTGCGGATGTTTTTTGAAAAAGTCGTTTCGTTTGAAGCGGCTTTTTTTTCGCGAAAATTAAGGTATGCTCTGAACGGTTAGGTGGAGCGCAATTGACAGTGTCGGGAATGTTGCCGTTTTTTTCAGCCTGTATTTTTTTGTTTGTTGCGATAATTGCTATGACCAATGATGATAAGCGACTTGTTGATCTGTTAAGTCAAGTTCCAGAATCTTTACATTCTATTGTGGAAAATTACTGGAGTGACTGGTGTGTCGCCTGTGAGAAAAATGAGTTTGATTCTCATTCTGAGTTACCTTACGAGCTATTAGGTAAAGTATGGGCGTGCAGTGATTTTGTTGTTAGAAACTGTATTCGTTATCCGCACGTTTTTCATTTGTTACATTCAGAAGGTTTTCAGTCCCCGCGTAGTTTTGAAAACTATCAAAAACTAGTTCGCCATGTCATTGGTAGTGCAGATGATGAAACTGTGCTGATGAAATTATTGCGTGAACTACGCCAGCAGGAAATGCTACGCATCGCTTGGCGTGATTTAAACGCGCTGGCGGATGACGAAACTATTCTTGGCGAATTGAGCGATTTTGCAGAAGCGATTGTTTCGGTGGTATTGACGTATCTGGAAAAACAGCATGCAGAAGTTTATGGAATGCCGCGTGATTCTAAAGGTGAAGAGCAGGCGTTACTCACCTTCGCAATGGGGAAGATGGGTGGGCGAGAGTTAAATTTTTCTTCTGATATTGATTTAATTTTTGCTTTTGCAGAAGACGGTGAAACCAGCGGGTCGCGTAAAACATCGCATTATGAGTTTTATCTATCCGTCATTCGAAAATTAGTGAAAGTGCTAGATGAAGTAACGGCCGATGGTTTTGTTTATCGGGTTGATATTCGCTTGCGACCGTTTGGTGATAGTGGACCATTGGCGATGAGTTTTTCTGGTATGGAGCATTATTACCAGTCACAAGGTCGTGACTGGGAACGTTATGCCATGATTAAAGCGAAGCTGATTACAGGTAGAGAGGAGGATAAAAAATATCTGCAATCACTATTAACGCCTTTTGTTTTTCGTCGCTATCTTGATTTTGGCATGATCGAATCGATTCGTGAAATGAAAGCGATGATTAATGCGCAAATGAAACGTAAAGGCATGACGGAAAATATTAAGTTAGGTCGAGGTGGTATTCGCGAAATCGAATTTATTGGTCAGACCTTGCAATTGATTCGAGCTGGACGAGAACCGGAATTACGTGAGCGTAGCATTGTAAAAGTATTAACGTTGCTGGCAGAGAAAAAATATTTACAAAAGGAAGAAGTTGAAAAATTAATTGCAGCATACTGGTTTTTACGAAAATTAGAAAACAGACTGCAGATGCGACGCGATATGCAAACGCATGAATTGCCCGATGCTGAATTAGCCAGCGATGAGCTAGAGCGACAAGCCTTATGTTTGGCGATGAGTGTTTCCACATGGAATGAATTGTTGAAGATGCTATTGCAACATCAAACGGTTGTAGATGAAGTTTTTCAAAATTTAATTTCGGCTGATGTGACTGCGGAAGATGCAAGAAATAATAATGCAGTGTCACCCATTATTTTATTTTGGGATGATTTAGAAAACAGTGAGGAAGTACGTCAGCATCTTGTCGATTTGAATTATCAGGATGTGGATGAAATATTTAAACTATTAATTCAATTGCGAAGCAGTTCCCAGTTAAAGCAGTTAACGAATGAAAGTCATAATCGTCTGGCTCAACTGGTTTCATCATTGCTACCTGCTGCTGTTCATTATGCTAATCAGTATGAATTGTTTGAAAGAGTTACGCGTTTGTTGAAGTCATTGGCTGGCCGAAAAGTTTATATCAGTCTATTGGTTGAATATCCTCAAACACAGGAAAAAATGTTGCAACTTTGTGCGGCGAGTGAATGGTTTACAACACGGTTACTTAATCACCCTATTTTGCTAGATTCATTATTAAGTATTGAGCTAAATACCGATATTGTTCCTGAGCAACAAGATGATTTAAAACAATTGTTAGAAATAGAACTGAAGCAGATAGAGTCAGGTGTTGAGGGGGCAGAGGATTATGCTAATGAAGCAGATCTTGAGCAGCAAATGGATAGAATGCGGCAGTTCAAACGCAAAACGGTTTTTTCGGTTGCGGTATCGGATGTTTTTTATCAGCAACCAGTTGAGCTGGTTTCTGATCGATTGACAGATTTGGCCAATGTTCTGGTAGCGAAAATACTGGACCTTGCCTGGCAAGCCATGGTGGTCAAGTACGGTAAACCAGTCTGTGTGATTGAAGGTGAAATATTCCACCCAACAATGTCGGTTGTCGCGTATGGAAAAATGGGGGGCAATGAACTCGGTTATGGTTCAGACCTGGATATCATTTTTTTACACAATAGTACTGGTAAAAAGCAAAATACAGATGGTGAAAAAGGTATTGATAACCAGCACTTTTTCGCACGAGTCGCGCAGCGGGTTATTCACTTTCTAAATACCAGAACCTACTCAGGCGTTCTGTATGAAGCGGATACACGACTGCGTCCCAACGGCCAGTCTGGTCTGATGGTGAGTAGTGTCACGGCATTTGAGTTGTATCAGCGTGAAAAAGCCTGGACATGGGAACATCAGGCACTAATTAGAGCAAGATTTGTGACGGATAATTTACCGAGAAATGCACTGATAGAGCAGGAATTTGATAGAATCCGTAGTTCGGTGTTGCGGCAGTCGGTTGATGCCAGGCAGTTGTTGAAAGATGTTGTCGCCATGCGTGAAAAAATGCGCGAACACTTGACCAATAAGTCGGCTAACTTCGACATCAAGCAGGATGCTGGCGGATTAGTTGATATCGAATTTATGACGCAGGCAGGGATATTGATTCATGCTGAAGAAGATGAGCAGTGTATCGCGCATACAGCAACACTCGAATTGATTAACGAGTTGAAGCAGGTGGGCTGGTATCGTGGTGAAGAGGCAAAAGAACTTTCGCAAGCGTACCGATATTTTCGCAAGTTAAAAAACTGGCAAAATTTACAGTGTATTGCAGATGACAGTGATGTGTCAGTACATCGCGATAAGGTTGTAGCTGTTTGGAAGAGATTGATGCCAGAGGCTGAAGAAATTAATTAACTGTAGAGATACGAAGGCGCAGCGTTTTATTTATTGGTTGTTCGTCTACGGCGTAACTCATAAAGATTTTTTCCGCGATTCTACTGTCTCTGCGGTAACGTTTTTATTTATTATTTAGAGATTATTGTGGGAGATTTATATGCAAACCATGGCCGATAGAGATGGCGTAATCTGGTTTGACGGTGAAATGGTTGATTGGCGTGATGCCAAAATTCACGTTTTAACGCATACATTACATTACGGCATGGGCGTATTCGAAGGTTTGCGTGCGTATAAAACCGATCAGGGTGCGGCGATATTTCGTTTGCAGGCGCATACCGATCGTTTGTTTGAATCAGCAGATCTGATGAATATGACGATTCCGTTTGATAAAGATATGTTGAATAAAGCGCAAATAGCTGCGGTCGAAGAAAATAATCTTGAGTCTGCTTATGTGCGCCCGATGTGTTTTTATGGCTCAGAAGGCATGGGTTTACGTGCCGATAATTTAAAAGTACATGTTATGGTTGCCGCCTGGGAATGGGGCGCTTATCTGGGGCAGGAAAGTTTAGATAATGGTATCCGTATTCGTAAATCATCGTTCATAAAAAATGATTCACACCCCAGTATGTATCTGGCCAAAGCCAACGGTAATTACATTAATTCGATGCTGGCACTCGATGAAGCCATGAGCAAAGGCTATGATGAAGCGTTGTTGTTAGACAGTAAAGGTAATGTTGCCGAAGGCAGTGGTGAAAATATATTTATGATCAATGATGGGGTTTTGTATACGCCAACATTGGTCGCATCATTAAATGGTATTACACGTAACACGATTATGATACTGGCCAAAGAATGTGGTTATGATGTAATTGAAACCACGATTAAAATTGAAGAACTGTATGATGCAGATGAAGTATTTTTTACAGGTTCAGCCGCAGAAGTAACGCCGATTCGTGAAATTGATGATAATGCAATCGGCAATGGTTCGCGTGGTCCAATAACTGAAAAATTACAGACCATGTATTTTGATTTAGTGCATGGGCGTTTAGACGCACATGAAAATGCGCATGCAGATTGGTTAACTTTGGTTAAATAGATATCTGCGAAAAAATATGTGTGAATCGTGAATAAGCATGAACAAATAAATAATGAGAAATAAATTATGGTTAATCCTGAAACTGTAAAACAAGAAGGTCTTGAAACACCGAACAAGGATGTTCGGATTGAAGTGACACGATCTGCGTTGCCTGTACACTGTCCTCTGGAAGGGGCATCACTATGGGACTCTCACCCACGAGTTTTTATACCGGTTGAAAAAACGGGTTCTGCGAAGTGTCCTTATTGTGGTGCTGAGTATGTTTTAATTGATTGATGTTGAGTGTAAATCAGTTGAGTATTTTTAGTGTTAGAGAAATATTGACAAGAATCGCTAAAACCGAAGTGATACATACCGTTGCTGATGTTGAAGTGTTACGTGGTGGAAATACGAATGCAATCGTCTATTAACGCGTCTATTAACGCGTCTATTAAAGCGTGGTATGCAGGGGTGGTCTTGAAGCCACTTGAGCTGATTATAGGTGTACCTGTGATTGCAACTGCTGCAGCTGGCGGCGCACTTGAGCATGTGGCGAGTGTTTCATTGATCGTTATGCTTCTTGTTAGTTTTGCCTATGTGAAGAGCTGGCCGTTATTGTGGCGTCAACTCACTTCTGAAGAAAGGTTGCTCCTTTTCTGTTTTGGTCTGTATTTTCTTTCAGCGATTCTTGCTTATTATAATGCTAATAATGAGTATGGATATTTTAAAGAATTAGGCAGGTATTTTCGATTTTTTCTTATTATTCCAATTTACCTGTTGTTGTCTAAATTAGATATTAAGTTATTTCGGTATTTGTTGGCAGGCGCTATTGTCTCCGGCCCGTTGTATCTATGTGTAGCCTATTTAAGTCTTGCTGAGAATGTTGGGGCTAATGCGAGGGGTAGTTATCATCATATTACTTTTGGTAGTATGGCAATGTTAAATGCTGTGTTTATGATGACTTATCTTGTGGTGATGAAAATGAGTAACGCGATGAAGATTGTTTTTATTTCATCAATTGCCTGTTTGTTATATGCGTCGGTTTTGTCGCAATCAAGAGGTGCATGGCTGGTATTGCCTCTTTGTTTGTTGTTCCTGCTGCCTTTGGCTGTTCATCATGGCAAAATAAAAATTAGAACAATACTCGTTTCACTGATTGTTATAGGCTCATTGTTGGCAATAAGCCCTGTAAAAGAAATTCTCATTAGCCGGATACAAACAGCGGTACATGAAGTGGAGCTTTTCCAGAGTGGGGAGCAACAAACTACATCTGTGGGCGCACGCTTGGCTATGTGGGATATTGCTATGAGTGTATGGAGCAGGCATCCCATTCTTGGTACAGGATTAGGTGATTTTAGTTTGGAGATTGAGGCTAGTCAGGAACAGGGTTTGTATGCTGGGCTGATACGACACAGCACTGCACATAATATTTTTTTTCAGGCATTGGCGACTACGGGAATTTTCGGGCTTTTCGCATTGTGTCTGGCCTTATTTATTGCCCCGTTTCGGTACTTTTATAAGTTGAATCGAGAAAAGTTTAATGTTGCTAGTGTTAGCGGCATTGTAATGTTGATCGCATTTGCAGGTTTTGGTTTGACGGAATCATGGGTTACGCGTTCACCACCTGTAGCC
Source organism: uncultured Thiotrichaceae bacterium (assembly GCA_964500555.1). Taxonomy (GTDB): domain Bacteria; phylum Pseudomonadota; class Gammaproteobacteria; order SZUA-229; family SZUA-229. The sequence goes on from CAZCOZ010000005.1 coordinate 25,435, forward strand.
CTTTATTTAATGTATTTTATTGTTCTTGTGTCCTCTGCTATTAAACGAGAGGTGGTTAGTGAATAAGTGCTATATAAAGAAGTAGGTGAAGTATTAAGTATTTCTTTTTTCAGTTAACAGTTTTATAGAGCCGAAAATATTATTGGCTAAAAAATAAATATTAGTTATGAATCTCTCAGTTATTGTTATTACTAAAAATGAAGAAGATAGAGTTGCGGATTGTCTGTCTTCTGTGGCCGATATTGCCGATGAAATAATTGTTCTTGATAGCGGTAGCACTGATGCTACCGTTGAAATCTGTAAAAACTATACGGATAAAGTTTTTGAAACTGACTGGCCTGGTTATGGAAAGCAAAAACAAAGAACATTAGAAAAAGCAAAAGGAGACTGGGTGTTGTCAATTGATGCTGACGAACGATTGACTCCAGCGTTAGCGCAAGAGATTAAAAAAGTGATTAACAGTAATCCGGTAGAGGCTGCATTTAAAATACAATGGGCAGTAGTGCTATTCGGTAAACAGTTGAACTATGGGCGTAGTGCTCGATTTGTTTTGAGACTTTTTCGCCGTAAAGGAGCAAGGTTTAGTGATGATATTGTTCATGAAAAAGTTTTGTTGTCTGATGGAAAAGTGGGTAAATTAAAAAATCGATTATTGCATTATTCGATCAGAGATTATGAACATTTACTAAATAAAAATAGTTTGTATGCCTGGTTGGGAGGGAAAAGGAGATACGAGGCAGGAGTGAAAGGAGGTGGTTTATGGGGTGCATCAATTCGTGCAGTCCTTGTGTTTTTCCACATTTACATATTGCGTCGAGGCTTTCTGGATGGAAGTGTTGGATTTTTAATGGCGGTGATGTTCAGCCAGGCTGCGTTTAATAAGTATGCAGCACTATGGGCACTGCGGCGGGAGTCATAATCTAAGTCAAGGTAAACACTATTGATAATCTTGATAAGATTTTTCTTCGACAATACTCGAGTTTAAATGTAGGTTAACCTTTTTCTTTGCATTAGCACGATCATCATTTATCACATAAACGCTTCTGGCTAATTCAATAAACCGCTCGCCAAACTGCTTGTTGCGTTCTTCATCGCGAATATCATCCTCTATTTCCCAGAGTTTTTCATTGATACTTTTCAATTTTTTTGCCAGTGTTTCGATTTTTGTATCGGATGTAATCGACTGTCTCCAGACATTTGACAATAAGTCTAGCTCGACTTTTACATTGGCTACTTTAGTTGAGTCCTGAATGCGCTCAGATTTTATCTGGAGGATGGTTATTTTATCGAGTAATTCACCCGGAGAAATAGGTATTAGAATGTCGTTCATATAAGTTACCAGTTGTTAAAAATATTCAACGTGTAATGAGCTGGTATAATAACCGCATATGCTCGAGCCTACAATATTGAATGACTCATGTGTCTATCTAGAAACATAATGTTAGTAAAAGCAATTAAAGAATACATCGATTTTAAGTGTCTCATTGAAGCTATAGATAAGGGAGCTATAGATAAG
>CAZCOZ010000005.1:27050-39994 GCA_964500555.1 uncultured Thiotrichaceae bacterium
AGCTATAGATAAGGGAGCTATAGATAAGATTGCGTTTTTAAAAATGCAGTACGTTTTAACGTATCATGCTGGTATTAGTTTTTTTATAAACAGATATAAAATACAGAGCCGGCGACTATTATGCCTGGTAGTAATATTATGAAGACAACTCATGTTCCTTTGGTGTGTCGTCTTGGTGCTCTGGGAGATATGGTGGCATGTACGCCTGCTTTGAAATATCTGGCGGAACAAACTGGTCACCCCTGTGATGTAATTGCTGCAGGTGGTTGGAGTTACGATTTGTTTTCGCATTTACCTTTTGTTGGCAAGGTACATGTGCTCAAAAGCCGTAATAAACCGTATTGGTTAAATCCTGATAAACGTCATCTCGTGGAATCATTGAAGCAGCGGGGTGTGGGCCCTTGCTGGATCTTTGGGAGTAGCAAACATATTCAGCCTTTGCTGAAACGCAGTGGTTTTACGAAAAAGGACATCATCTCAAAGTTGACATCAAATGAGTCAATTCCTCATGTTGGCGATGAGTGGCTGCAGCTTGCGAGCCAGTACCCTGGTGATAGTAGCTCTACATGGGTAATGCCAGATTATAATTCTGTAAACTGGGAACTGGCAGTGTCTGAAGATGAAATTTGTGATGCTAAACATTGGCTGGAACAGCGTCAGCTTGTTGAAAAAAATGTTGTAGTAATGCAGATTGGTAATAAAAAAACAATGCGTGCGGGTGATCCGCAACGAGCATCCAATACAAAATTTTGGCCAGTAGAACGTTGGGCAGAGGTAGCGCGTCACATCTCGGAACAACATAACATGTCGGTTGTTCTAGTTGGTACGCCTCAGGAAAGTGTTTTAATTGATGACGTTGTAAGTCTGGTGAAAAGCCCTTTGGTTATCGCGGCGTATCAGGATGTGGGTATTCGCAGACTGATAGCTATTTTACATCTGGCTCACAGTTGTATCAGTGTTGATACCGGCCCAGCACATCTAGCTGCTGCGGTGAACTGTTCCGTTTTAGTTTTATTTGGTGAAACAAATCCGGCTCGTGATCGGCCGCGTAGTACGGGAAGCATTGTTCGCTGTGTTACCGGCGAAACTACCTCGCCGCCATTGGAGGTGGTTGAGCAGCAGATTGAATGGGCGTCATGGCATGGTATGGATAGAATTCACACTGAGACAGTGCTGGCAGAATGGGAAGAATATTTTTTGAAGAAATGATCCTGTTAGTTTTTGTTACTTTTGTTTTATATGCCAATCAAAAAACGATGCAGTATAGGTTTACGATGGCTAACCGATATTATTTATGAACACCTTCATGTTATATCCAATAATATTTTAGTTTTTTTCTGATCTTAATTTTTCGCATTAGACTGAGTGATCGGGGCTTCAAACCGATATGGCCCTCTTTTATATACCAGTCTACGGCTTCAAGTACTCGTTCACTGGACTTTCCATCACGATATGGGTGCAATTGATCGGAGTAATATTGTATTTTTTTTAAAAGTTCTGGTGGTCGAGACAAGGCGGTAGTTAGAGCAGGTAAAACTTCTTCAGGTGATGTAACGTTTATCATGCACTCGTCAGGTAACCTATTTTTGTAAGTGACAACCGGTTTGTTCAGAATCAAAAACTCCTGCAGGATAGACGATGTATCACACAACATTACGTCAGCTTGTAGCAGCAATGGAATGATATCGTCTGTTTCAATGAATGTCAGGTTTTCGTTTTGAATATTTTGGTAATCACTTACGACAGCCTTGTCCATTTTAGGGTGGAAAGTGATAAGCCATTGGAATCTTTTGTCTCTAGAAGCTTCCTTAATGGTTTTTAGTAAGTGTGGAGCAGATGTTAGCTTTTTTGTGAATGTAGAGGAATACAGAATAACAGGTCTTTTATTGTTAGGTTTTTCATGGGTTGATAGAAACAAAGGATCAAGCTTTGTCCATCCTGTTTCGACAACTCTAAAATTACCGTGTTTTTCAGCAAGTTGTTGATACTTGTGTGAGGTGTCGGGGCCTTGTGTGCAATAGAGGTCAAAATAATCACGAATGAAAAAATGATCGTCATTTGCTCTTTTCCGAGCATCAAAACCATGAAATACAGTGACTTTAATACCAGGGAAAAAATCAGGTACGACATTGCCTGTAACAAACACCGCGCATGGTGAATAATTTTTAACCTGTGTGATAGTTGTTAATTGAATTTCATCATTTCGTAAATATCCTTTTTCGACTTCATTTCCAGCCAGAAACCAGGCAACTTTATCGCCGCGTTCTCTAATCACTTTTTGCAGAGGACGTAAAATTGCGTATGTGTAATTTTGTGAAATATAAAATAAATAATGTTGTGGTTGCATAGCTTACAGGTGGCAGGCGGTTTTGTTTGGAAGTGTGTCAATTGGTTTTAGCTATCATCAATAAAATACTGGTTTAGTTAAATAGCGCCCTGGCTTTCTCCAGATCTTCAGGCGTGTCAACAGCTAGCCCATGGTAATCGTCTAATATGGTCACATTTATGGGTATATCATTTTCCAGTGCTCTTAGCTGTTCCAGTTTTTCGGTCTGCTCAAGAGGCGTCTGCTCTAGTACCATTAAGTTTTTCAATGTGTCGCGAGTGTATATATATACGCCGATATGAATTAGAGCTTTATCGGCGGGGTTACCATTTTGTATAACAGGGATCATGTTCCTTGAAAAATACAATGCATTGCCACTGGCGGATGTTACAACTTTAACGCTTGATGGTTGAGTTAAAACGAACTCATCGTTACACCAATGCGCAAGTGTTCCCATTTGTGGGTGTTGCTGATTAATAAAGGTGTTGACTAGCTGGTTGATGTGCTCATGATCCAACGTGACTTCGTCACCCTGAATATTAACAAATATATCAGCATTGGAGTGTTGCATATATTCTGCAATACGATCTGTTCCTGAAGCGCAGCTAGTGGATGTCATGCACACGTTATGGCTTGCAGAGCTTACAACATCAAATATGCGTTGATCATCAGTTAATACGACCACATCGGTTAGAGCAGAGGAACGTTTTGCTTTTTCAACGACATGGAGAATCATTGGTTTTCCAGCAATATTAACTAAAGGTTTTCCCGGTAAGCGTGATGATGCGTAGCGTGCGGGGATGCAGCCGATTATGTTTAATTTTTTTCCCTGGTTCATTTTTATTTTTGAATTATTGTTGCTTGTAGGGTTTGATTATAGTGTTGTTATAATTGAACTCGATGTTAAACTGTTTGCTCTACAGATTGGTTAATTAACAATATATCATTGATTGTTTCAATGATATATTATTCCAAAAATTATACTGTGTTGTTTGAGCGGGAAAATGTCAAAGTGACTTTGGAAAATCGATACAAAGTTAAAAAACTGGATAATTCATATATTTTATACGACAACCATTATTTTAGTGGTTCAGTTGTAAGTGAACCTAGTTTGCAGTTTTTTGATGGTGATTATCTCACCAGTGATGAGCAACCTATCAATGTTATGCTGCCGTCAGAGGCTGGGCTCGGTCGCGCCAGGGTTGTTTATTTTACTCACAATAATATCGCAATGGTGCTGAAACATTACTATCGAGGTGGTGTTGTCGCTGCTCTAATCAAAGATCACTATTTTGGCTTTAATATTGAAAATACACGATCATTCAGAGAGTGGCGCTTGCTGAAGAAAATGCGTGGTTTTGATTTGCCAGTTCCGGATGTGGTTGCTGCACATGTTAAAAAAGGTTTGTTTTATTATCAAGCCGATCTTATTACTCGAAAGATTGAAAATACTAAAACACTGTCTGATAGCCTGAGTGCAAGAAATATGAGCTCTGAACAATGGAAAAAAATTGGTGCATGTATCGAATTGTTTCATCAGAAAAATATCTACCATGCTGACCTTAATGCCAGAAATATTCTTTTAAATAAAGAAGGTGAGGTTTATCTGATTGATTTTGATAACAGTTATATTCGAAGCAATAGTCAATCATGGAAAATGTCCAACCTTGCTCGCCTGAAAAGATCACTGCTGAAGTTCAAAAAAAATGAAAGTGTCTTTCATTTTGAAGAACAAGACTGGTCTGCTTTGCTTGCTGGTTACAGATAAAGTTCTGATAATGACAGAAATAAATAATAAAGAAGTTGAATTAATAATTGGAAATTCAAATTCAAATTTTTCTGGTGTCACCTCCACCATGCTACAAGTATTTTCTCACCAGAAAAATTTAATAAATTTACGGGTGATGGGCAAGCATCATTTACCTGATCTGTCATTAGCGATCAGTTTCTGGCAGGCGGCAAGTTTGTGTCGAAAACCATTGGCAAGTGGTAAGTATCGTATTTTTCATGCACGTCGTGTGGATGAGATGATCCAGGCGCTGTTATTGAAATACCTGTTTCGAGCAAAAATAAAAATTATTTTTAGTTCTGCGGCTCAGCGTTACCGTTCAGGTTTTACCTTATGGCTTACAAGGCGAATGGATGCAGTTTTGGCCATGAGTGAAGCTTCAGCGAGTTACTTGGCTCGGCCAGCTGATGCAATTATCTATCATGGAGTGGAAAAAGATGTATATCATCCCGCTAAAGATAAAAGTAAAGCCTGGCAGGCTTTAAATCTATTACCTGAAAGTAGTCAGAAAGGTAAATATGGTATTGCCATTTTAGGTCGGGTAAGAAAACAAAAAGGCGTACATCTATTTGTTGAAAGCTGTATTGAAGTGCTAAAAAAATATCCTGATTATACTGCTGTTGTAGTCGGCCCAATTACTGCAAGTAATGAAAATTTTGTTAATCAGTTAAAAGATAAAATAACTCAAGCTGGTATGGGTGAGCGTATTGTATTTGTTGGTGAGCAGAATTTTTCTGACATTCCCGGTATCTTTAGTGCTTTATCCGTTGTGGTAGCTTTGAGCGATAATGAGGGTTTTGGTTTAACCATTTTGGAAGCAATGAGTAGCGGTGCTGCGGTGTTAGCTTCTGAGGCAGGTGCCTGGAAGGAAGTTGTTAGAGAGGGCGTTGATGGTTATGTTGTTTCTGTTAATGATCTATCTGCGGTTAAAGATAAATTAGACAGTCTGTTGAGCGATGAAAGTAAAATAGCGCAAATGGGTATTGCTGGCCGTGAACGTGTGCTGCAGCATTATTCTGTTGAGCGTGAGGCAAAAGAGTTGTGTGATTTTTATAAAACGCTACAGTAATGCGTTGCTAAAAAAACTTGTTGTTGGTAATGGCATTCCTAATTTATTACACTGCACAATTAATATTTAAAGTGTTTGTTAACGATTATTTGCAATAAACAGCTTGCCAAAAGTTGACTAAACGTCATTAAGCACGATGAAGTAAATTACTTGTTAACCTGCAATTCAATGATGATACTACTGGCTGGACATATCCAGCAAAATCTTTTTTCATAAGTTTTGTAACCAAACAACCCACAAAATAATCTGCCGGGCCAGGTCCAAAGAACACTGCCGAATGTAATCTTTGCTGTTGTTAGTGAAAACCCTGGTATTTGTGCAGACAAATACCCTGTGGTAAAAGGTTTGCTAAACGCGACAGACAGATGGTGGATATGTGTGGGGTCAGCCCATGAGTTATGACTACTATAATGCGGTGTTGTCAGAGTAATGCGACAACCATCCGCTGCAATTCTGTGTAATTCCATAAAAAATGATCTGAGATCCGGTATATGCTCGATGACCTGATATGCAACTATTTCAGTGCAACTACCTGATTCAATGTTCCATGGCGTCTGTGTGATATCCTGTACCAGGTCAACGCCTTCGTATTGAAATAAATCCATCCCAAAAAAACCAGGCTTTTTCTTTGGACCGCATCCAATGTCTAGCTTCATTTACAATTCTCTTTTTTAATTACAGAGTTTATTATTAATAGAAATTCTAACAAAATTTCTTGTCCCGTTATACTGAGAAGTTTAAAACGCAGGTGTGAATACTGTTCACTGAAGTAATGTGCTAATTGTCAGAAAGGATCAGCTCAGAGTAACTATCTAGAATATGTTCAATGTTACTCGCTATATTTTGAGTATTGCTTATTAAGCTATCTCGATATGACTTTTCTTCAAGTATTTTTTGCAGGTATTGTTTTAATTCATTTTCGGATGTTGCCTGAATGATGGCATTATATGTCTGCATTATTTTCAACTCTTCTTTAAAGTTATCCATATAAGGCCCTGTAATGATGGCGCTATAGAAACTGGCAGGTTCTAAAATATTATGACCACCAATAGGTACAAATGAACCGCCCATAACGACTAGTTTTGCATCTGGAAAATAATTCTTTAATTCGCCGACTGTATCAAGTAAGTATACTTCTGTTTTTTCAGTAATTACATCGCCTTTGCTGCGAATAGCAATGTATTCAATATTGAGCTGTTTAATAATAGATTTACTACGGTCAGGGTGTCGCGGCGCAATGATAAGTAATTCGTCGCGGTTTAATGTTTTCCAGGCTTTATAGAGAAATAATTCTTCGTCTTTATGTGTTGATGCAAAAAGCACGTATTCTCTATCAACTAAGCTTGAATGTTTTTGTGAAGTATTATTCAACATAGTTGTAAGTTTTAGGTTGCCCGCAGTCGAAACAATCTGTTCAAGTGCACCTAGCTTTAGATAGGCACGTCTATCTTTTTCTGAGCGAGCGTAGATAGCCTTTGTTTTGAATAAACTGTGTTTAAGCAGTGATTTTATCCATTTATTTGCAGAGGTGGTTTTTTTTGACAGGCGAGCATTTATCAAGCTAACTGGTTTACCGATGTTAAAACAGCAGGTGAATAAATGTGGCCATATTTCTGTTTCCATAATGTAGACAGCATTTGGTTTGACTGTTTTTAAGAAGCGGTTGATACTGTTAACCCAGTCGAAAGGCAGATAACTATGGAAAAGGTAATCGAGGTCTTGTTGATTAACAATTTTTGCACCCGTAATGGTATTGGTGGTAATGATTATTTTTAGTTTGTTATTAGTGTTGTGAATATTTTTAATAAGGGGTAGTAAAGTATTTACTTCACCAACAGATGCGCAATGAAACCACAAACATTCTGTTGGCAGGTTCGAATATTTAAAACCAAGGCGTTGCCAGAAATAACGGCTTTGTTTGTTTTTAACGGACAGCCATATAATGTGCCCGAGAATTAGAGGGCTTAAAATGATAGTTAGAAGGCGATAAAAAAACATGTGTTTTATTGCTCGTAAAGACTACGACCATTCTCTTGGGTTTTAAATCGTTTGTGCGACCAGAGATATTGCTCAGGCAGATTGTATACCATCTCTTCTATCGTTTTATTTACCCGCGCACTGTCGGCTTTAATGTCGTCTGTAGGAAAATTGTCCAGTGCGGGTAATACAACAAGTTTAAAACCTTTACCCTTTTCTAATCGAACAGGATAAAACGGAACCACAGAGGCACCGGTTATTCTTGCTAACTTGGCGGTGGCGGTTAGTGTTGTAGCGATACCGCCCAGGAATGGGGTGAAAACAATGTCCTGACGTTTAAAGTCCTGATCAGGTGCGAACCAGGTGGCATATCCTTCCTTAAGCCCACGAATAATACCGCGTACATTTTTATTTTCAACGATGTCATCAAGGATAATGGAACGGTTTTTCACCATGATTGCGTTAAACAATGGGTTGCGCGCTTTTTTATAAACACCACTGGTTTTATGGCAATAAAAACTGATAAGCCGTCCACCTACTTCAAGTGTGGTGAAATGGCCTGATAACAGAATAATGGGTTTGTTTTTTGACAGAGCGGCGTCAAGGTTTTCTTTTCCTTCTATTTGGCACCGTGCTTTTAATACATCGCTTTTTTCATACCATGCAATGCCCATTTCAAAAATTGAAACACCTAAACTTTGAAATGCTTTTTTATTGAGTGCGTCGATTTCTTTTTCTGTGAAGTGAGGAAAAGCTTGCTCTATATTTATCCGTGAAACACGTCTGCGTGAAGGTGCTACATGATATATCAGCATACCTAAAGCCGAGCCAAGTTGTAACGTGATGCCCGCGGGGAGGAAAATAGATAGGCGTAATAAACCGATGGTGAACCACATTGGCCAATATTTTGGTGAAAGGTAATACCTGTACTGTAACGATTTATCCGTTTTTTTATCCACTATAATTATTTACTATCTACTTTTATTATTGCGTCGAGCGAGGCACTAGCCATTTATTAATTTCATCAACATCACTTAACGTCAAGATGCCAGCAACGCGTTTTAGCTCAAGACTGTTGGTAATGTAACTATGACGTGCGATAGCATGATCGCGTTGGCTGCTATATAACAGGCGTTGTGCAAATAAAACATCAACACTTGTACGTGTGCCGACATCGTAACCTGATTGCGTGGCATCAAGTGACGTTAGCGTAGAAATCATTGCCTGTTTTCTGGCTTTTACCTGTGCGATATCGGCTTCTAACGTTAAATAAGCGCTTCTCGCTGTAGCAATAGTACGTCTTTTTTCTTGCTCCTGCCGTGCTTTTGCTTTATTGAGTTCGTGTGATTTTTGACGAACACTGGAACTGGAAAAACCGCCACTATAGATTGGCATATCCAATGAAAGTATCACTTTGGCATCGGTGTTTTCTAAAGCAGGGGATACTGTTGTGGTGAAACCACTGTCGCGCTCATCGATATTGGTCACACCATAAGACGCATTTAAATTGAGTGTTGGATAATGTCCGCCTTTGCTGGCATCGTAAGCGCTTTGCGCTACGTTAACAGCATGTTTTGTCGATAGCAGTAAAAAATTGTTTTCCAGCGCTTTTTCCTGCCAGGTATTTATATCCATCGGTTCGGGTAAGGCCAAAGGTATTTCTTCGCGTAAGATTGCCAAATTTTCTGGGTAAACATTAATTAGCACCCGTAGTGCTTCGCGTTTATTTGATAAACCATTAACCGCGATAATTTCATCGGCGATGGCAATATCATAACTGGCCTGTTGTTCTTTTACATCGGTGATAGGAATCATGCCAACATCAAAACGACTTTTGCTTTCATCTAATTTTTTGCCGATGGCTTTTTTTTCAGCGCTGGCTGTTTCTACGGTTGCAATTGCGGTAAGAATATCAAAGTAAGCGATGGAAACGCGAATAACCGTATCCTGTTTCGCGGCTTCAAAATCAGCAAGTGCTTGAGCTGCCGTGGCGTCGCCCTGAGTCAATTTATCAAACACAGTTTTGTTGAAAATAACCTGATTCAAATTGAGCGAGTAGCCATCGCTATTATTATCAGACTTAGTGATACTGCCAGACCGGTCTATTTCATTTCTTCCGCGTTGGATAAAAGCTTTAAAAGCGATTTGAGGTAAAACAGTTGAAGAACTTTGTGATGTGGTTTCGTTTATGGCTAAATAGTTTTCTCTGGCGATTTGAAAAGTAGTGTCGTGTTGTTGTGCAAGTTCGATTGCTTCGTTTAAATCGAGAGCATAAACGGTGCTGACGCTAATACAATTTATAATAATGCCATTTATAATAAGGTGAAAAAAATTGGACAGGCATTTTTTTTGGTAGTGCATTTTTATCTCGGAATTTATCTTAGGAAAATTTTATGATGGTATTCTGTTTAGTATGTGGACATTTGATTGTCGACTGTTTTCGCCCATTGATCAACACCGCCAGAGAGATTGATAACGTTACTAAAACCAGCCTGTTCTAAATAGCGGCCCACACTGCGGCTGCGAATGCCATGATGACATATAATCACTGTCTCGCGTTCGAAATCAAGCGATAGATGTTCTGTGGGTATGCTCGACATTGGAATGAGAATACTGTTTTCAATTTTGCAAACATCAAATTCCCAGGGTTGGCGGACATCGAGTAACAACGGCTGTTGCTTACTGTTTGACTGGGCAGTTTCGATATGCGCTTTTAACTGAAGAGCGCTTAATTCTTGCACGGTGCTTATTTAATTAAAATTTAAATGCCTGAAGTGTAGATGTATTACTGCCGGGCTGAATAATTGGCTCAATGGAGGTTTCGAATAAATTTTCAGTCGTCCATTCATTTTCAGCGATGCGAGTCACTCGGTGTGCAGTCATCGCAGGAGCATCGCCAGTAACAACAAACATTCTACCGTCGATTTTTAGTAATTTTTTGTAACTCTCAGGAATGCCTTGCATGGCAGCCGTAATAACAATGACATCGTAGTTTCTTTTTTGATGCCAGCCCTTTGCCGCGTCACCCGTTGTAAGGTTGACGTTGTTCACCTGCATTTCCTGTAAATTTTTTGTTGCCATTTCAGTTAAGTCTTCATTGATATCCACGGTGTCAACGTGGCGACCAAGCTGTGCAAGACAGGCGGTAAGATAACCACTACCGGTGCCGATTTCGAGAATTAAATCATCGTCCTGAATCGCAAGTTCCTGCAAAATACGGCCTTGAAGAATGGGGTTCGCCATCGTGCAGGGGTGGTCTTCAAAACTGCCTAAAGGAATACGTGTATCGACATAAGCCAGATTTTTGTACTCGTCAGGAGTAAATTTTTCACGTGGCATATTGCTGATAACGTCCAGCACGCGTGGGTTTAGTACATCCCAGGGGCGGACTTGTTGTTCAACCATGTTAAAACGCGCTTTTTCAAAATCCATAGACTGTCTTCTATTGTGTAATCAATGACAAGGGAAACGCATTCTACCCTGAGAGTGCGTTCCAGGGTAGGTGTCGGTGGTGATTTTGTGTGATTTATTCCTTATATCTATCAGGGTTATGGTCAGGTTTAAAGAGATAGAAGTCGATTTATTTGGCTTAATTGGCGATGTAATCCGGCATCTCACTTTATTGAATAGCAGAATCGGGTAATATGGTGGTCTGATGTTGTATGACGATATTGTACAACCCCATTTTTTGAAGACCCTGGATCTATATTATGAGTGCAATTCCACAAGATTTCCTTGATCGCGCAGCAGCGTTATCCTCTGATTCGACCAAACCACTTGATGGTTCGAAGAAGATTTATGTCCAGGGTTCGTGCGCCGATATTCAGGTGCCGATGCGTGAAATTCATCTTGCAGATACCGCATCCAGTTTTGGCGCAGAGCCAAACCCACCGATTCCTGTTTATGATACCTCTGGTCCTTACACTGACCCGAAAGTGCAGGTTGATTTGTTGAAAGGTTTAGATGATGTGCGTGGAAAATGGATTGCCGAGCGAAATGATACCGAAGGGTTGGCTGGGCCTTCATCGGACTACGGCAAAGAACGACAAGGTGATCCTGAGTTAGCGCATTTACGCTTCGAACATATTAATGCACCACGTGTGGCAAAGCAGGGCAAAAATGTTTCGCAAATGCATTATGCAAAGCAGGGTATTATCACACCAGAAATGGAATATGTTGCGATTCGAGAAAGCATGAAATTGCAGGAATTGCGTAAAGATCCTGAGTACAAAAAAGTCATGATGCAACATCCCGGTATGTCATTCGGTGCAAATTTGCCGACTGAAATTACGCCTGAATTTGTGCGTGATGAAATCGCTAGTGGTCGCGCGATTATTCCGGCTAATATTAATCACCCCGAATTAGAGCCAATGATTATTGGTCGTAATTTTTTGGTAAAAATTAACGGCAACCTTGGTAATTCAGCCGTCACTTCCAGCATTACCGAAGAAGTTGAAAAAATGGTGTGGGGAATCCGTTGGGGTTCCGACACGATTATGGATTTGTCCACAGGTAAAAACATTCATGAAACCCGCGAGTGGATTTTACGAAATTCGCCAGTACCAATTGGTACTGTACCGATTTATCAGGCATTAGAAAAAGTAGGCGGTGTTGCCGAAGATTTAACCTGGGAAATTTTTAAAGATACATTAATAGAGCAAGCAGAGCAGGGCGTGGATTACTTTACAATTCATGCCGGTGTGCGTTTGAAATATGTACCGATGACAGCAAAACGGGTCACGGGTATTGTCTCACGCGGTGGTTCGATTATGGCGAAATGGTGTTTGGCGCATCACGAAGAAAACTTTTTATACACGCATTTTGAAGACATTTGCGAAATCATGAAAGCCTACGACGTATCGTTCTCTTTAGGCGATGGCTTGCGTCCCGGTTCCATTGCTGATGCAAATGACGAAGCGCAATTTGGCGAATTGGAAACCTTAGGTGAGCTTACAAAAATTGCCTGGGAACATGATGTCCAGGTAATGATTGAAGGCCCGGGTCATGTGCCAATGCAAATGATTAAAGAAAATATGGACAAGGAACTGGAAGATTGTTTCGAAGCACCTTTCTATACGCTTGGGCCATTAACAACCGATATTGCACCGGGATACGATCACATCACATCAGGTATCGGCGCAGCACAAATCGGCTGGTACGGTTGTGCGATGTTATGTTACGTCACGCCAAAAGAACATTTGGGTTTGCCAAATAAAGAAGACGTGCGTATTGGTATTATCACCTACAAAATTGCTGCACATGCAGCTGATCTTGCAAAAGGTCACCCCGGTGCGCAGATACGTGATAACGCAATGTCGAAAGCGCGTTTTGAATTTAGATGGAACGATCAATTTAAACTTGCGTTAGACCCCGAACGTGCACGTGAATATCACGATGAGACACTGCCAAAAGATGGGCATAAAGTGGCACACTTCTGCTCAATGTGCGGGCCTAAATTCTGTTCAATGAAAATTAGTCAGGATGTACGTGAATATGCAGCGAAAGAAGGCATTGGAAAAATTGAAATCGCATTTGATAAAGGTATGAAAGAGAAATCTGAAGAGTTTAAAAAAGCGGGTTCTGAAATTTATTCAAAAGCGTAAAGTTTTTTGCATGCTGATATTAAGTATTGGCCGTATAACACCCTATATTCTGCAGTTTTACGGAACTGACTATCTCTGTTAGCCGAGCTTCCATATATCTACCTGAAATCAGGAGTTTTGTGGCGCTGTATATTTAACTGTTGGGCGTGAAGTAAAATTGGCTAATCGCAATTATTAAAA
>CAZCOZ010000006.1:0-3869 GCA_964500555.1 uncultured Thiotrichaceae bacterium
TAGTAAGCTTAGCCAGGAAACGGTGCGGCCAGTCCAGTCAATAAATGCTTCGATGTTCGATAGCATTTTATTTAGCATAGGAATTCAACATAGATATTAAATATACGGTAGAATTTTTTTCATATTTTTAGTCAGGCCAAAAATTTAGATAAGTATTCTTTTGCTTAATTCTGTCTACTAATATGGATTTGAATTCATCCGGGTTTTTAGTATGGACTAATTCACCCGCGCGAGGAAAATGTTTGTCATACAAACGTGACAACCAGAAACGTAGCGCGCCAGCGCGTAACATAGCCGGCCAATAGTTCTGTTCGAGTTTATTGAGTGGGCGGTAATTATTGTATTCAGTGAGCAGTGCAGTCACTTTAGCCTCATCAAGGCTAGCGTCTTGATTGCTGCACCAGTCGTTAACGGCGACGGCAAGGTCATAGAGTAAAATGTCATCACATGAATAATAGAAATCGATAATGCCGCTAAAATTATCGTTATCCCAAAGTGCATTGTCACGAAATAAGTCCGCATGGATTACACCGCGAGGTAATTCGGCATGTCTTTGCTCCTTCTGAAAATCGACTTCATTGTTTAATACTGTCTGCTCATCTGCCGAAAGTTTATCGATTAGTAAAACAGCTGTTTGTTGGCACCATGATGGCCCACGCGGATTAACCTGTTTAGCTGTATAAGATAAACCTGCTGCGTGCATTTTTCCCATAGCACGGCCAAGCTGCTGACAGTGGTTTACAGTTGTGTCACTGATGCTGCCACCATTTAAACGTTCCACCAGTGCGATAGGTTTATCTTTGAAGTGACTTAAGTAATTGCCCTGTTTATCAGCAACGGGATTGGCGCTGGGCACGTTATGATCCGCCAGATGATGCATTAAATTTAAATAATACTGCATTTCATCAAAATCGTGATGTTCAAAAATGGTTAAAACAAAACGACCACGACTGGTATACACAAAATAGTTGGTATTTTCAATGCCATCACTAATGCCCTGAAAATTTTCCAGCTCGCCTACGTCGTAATTTGATAGAAACGCAATAAGCTCATTTTCTGAGATGGTGGTGTAAACAGACATTAGGTGGGTGGTATTTGTAAGTGACGATAAAGGCCGTGATTTTAACGTATATTCAAGAGCACCTCTATTAATTCTAAAAATGACAAAGAGAACTATTAAACCCTCTCCACGTTTGCGATAATTAGCCGTTCGAAAGATTCATACTCCTAAAAGGCCTAAGTTCAATGTCTGATAAAACCCTACCACTGATCCTTGTTGATGGTTCATCCTATTTATTTCGGGCGTTTCATGCGCTACCGCCATTAACCAATAGCAAGGGGCAGGCAACAGGTGCGGTTTATGGCGTGATTAACATGCTTAATAAGTTGCGGGAAGAATATCAGCCAGAAAATATGGCAGTGGTATTCGATGCCAAAGGTAAAACTTTTCGCAACGACATGTACAAAGACTATAAAGCCAACCGACCACCCATGCCAGATGAGCTACGTGAACAAATCGCGCCGCTACATGAATTGGTTGAAGCATTGGGTTTTCCAATGATTGTTATTTCAGGTGTTGAGGCAGACGACGTTATTGGCACTTATGCAAAACACGCTACAGAACAGGGTATCAAGACGTTGATTTCAACGGGAGATAAAGATTTAGCGCAATTAGTGAATCCGCATGTGACGTTAATTAACACCATGACGAATGTGATTATGGATGAAGCCGGTGTGGTCAATAAATTTGATGTCCCGGCTAGCGCGATTATTGACTATCTGGCATTGATGGGTGATACCGCTGATAACATTCCTGGTGTGCCGAAAGTTGGACCTAAAACAGCCGCTAAATGGTTAAAGCAGTATGAGACGTTGGATAATCTGGTCGCTCACGCTGATGAAATTAAAGGAAAAGTGGGTGAGAGTTTGCGCGACAATTTAGAACAGCTGCCATTGTCGAAACAGCTTACTACGATTAAGTGTGACGTTGAATTGAAATTGGGTATTAATGATTTAGCAATGCGAAATCCACAACTCGATAAGCTAAAAGAAATTTATACCGAATTAGAATTTAAAACCTGGTTGAATAATTTATCAGGTGAAGGTACTGATGACGTTGCTGGTAAAGATCTTTCTGTAGCGAACTATGAAACAGTGTTGGATAAAAAAACGTTTCAACGCTGGATAAAAAAATTAGAAAAAGCAGAGCAGTTTGCGTTTGATACTGAAACCACCAGTTTAGATTATATGCAGGCGCGTGTGGTTGGTGTTTCGTTTGCAGTGAAAATAGGCGAAGCGGCATATGTCCCATTTGCACATGATTATTTGGATGCCCCAAAACAGTTAAGTGAGCAGGAAGTGCTAGGCGCATTAAAACCTATGCTGGAAGATGAAAGTAAAAAGAAAATTGGCCAAAATTTAAAATATGATGCCCATGTTTTGTTTAACCATGACATTGAACTAAAAGGTATTGCTGAAGATTCTATGCTGGAATCTTATGTTCTGGATTCAACCAAACGACATAACATGGATGACATGGCGCTAAGATTGTTAGGTCATAACACTATTCACTTTGAGGATATTGCAGGTAAAGGCGTAAAGCAATTAACCTTTAACCAGATTGATCTTGAACAAGCTGGACCTTATGCAGCAGAAGATGCGGATATTACTTTACAGATTCATCAAAAATTACAGGATGCGTTGAGTGAAGAGCCCGGTCTAAAAAAAGTTTATGATGAAATTGAGTTGCCACTATTGAAAGTGTTACTTGGTATCGAGCGCAATGGTGTAATGATTGATGTCGCAATGTTACAGCAGCAAAGTAAGAAATTGGCAGAGCGTTTAAAAGAATTAGAGAAGCAGGCTTATGATGAAGCAGGTGAAACCTTTAATCTTGCTTCACCTAAACAGTTAGGCGCCATTTTATTTGAAAAATTAAAAATACCCGCAAAGAAAAAAACCAAAACAGGGCAGTACTCAACTGCAGAAGAAGTCCTGGTGGAATTAGCGGAAGAATATACCCTGCCAAAAATTTTATTAGAACATCGTAGCGTCAGTAAACTGAAATCAACTTACACTGATAAGTTACCTTTACAGGTAAACGAAAAAACGGGGCGGGTGCATACGTCTTATAATCAAACCGTTGCTGCTACGGGACGTTTATCGTCAACCGATCCAAACTTACAAAATATTCCTATTCGCAGTGAAGAAGGTCGTCGTATTCGTCAGGCCTTTATCGCACCGAAAGGTTACAAAATGTTAGCGGCAGATTATTCGCAAGTTGAATTACGAATCATGGCGCATTTGTCACAGGATAAAAATTTACTCAACGCTTTTGCTGGCGGTGTGGATGTGCATAAAGCCACCGCCGCAGAAGTATTTGGCGTGCCACTTGATGAGGTTGAATCAGAGCAGCGACGTGCAGCAAAGGCAATTAATTTTGGTTTGATTTACGGCATGTCTGCATTTGGACTGGCGAAACAATTAAATATTGGTCGTTACGAAGCGCAGGATTATATCGATGTTTATTTCGCGCGCTATCCTGGCGTCAAAACCTACATGGATAAAACTCGCGAGCTGGCGCACGAACAAGGTTACGTCGAAACCGTCTTTGGTCGACGTTTATATTTGCCCGAAATTAATTCACGCAATGGTCAACGTCGACAGTATGCCGAACGCACAGCGATTAATGCGCCGATGCAAGGCACAGCCGCAGATATTATAAAACGCGCAATGCTGGCGGTCGATCATGCTTTAGTAAACAGTAAGGTCGATGCAAAAGTCGTTATGCAAGTGCATGATGAGCTGGTGGTAGAAGTATTAGAAAAAGATCTTGAGTCTGTCGCTGACTTATTGCGCATTGAAATGGA
>CAZCOZ010000006.1:3969-5681 GCA_964500555.1 uncultured Thiotrichaceae bacterium
CGGCCTTGTTCCCCACCTTTCCCGCCTGATTATGCTCAAAAAGTGACCGCTCGTCACTTTCTTCCCCACTTTTTTTCTGGATAGTCTTTAATCACTATTAACAAAGATTTGTTTTGTTTGATTTTGCAGGTTTGATTCCATGGATTTGATGTCATAGCTATGAAAGAGATTTTTGTGAATACGCTGAAGCCCGGCGTGGGCTCGCGCCTCCCTTGCGAGCCACTGGAACTGGTATCCCCAATCTAGTTCCAATTTTTTACCCGACCATTTGGTCGGGTTTTTTTTGCCTGTGATTTAGTGCTGGTGACGTTTAAGAGGGTATTTCCAGCCATTCGTTGAGTTTCGCCACTAATTCATCCAGTCCGGTTTTTTTCAGCGCAGAAAAAATTTGCACACTAGCAATGATATTCGCTTCTTTTAGTTGTTTGATGGTCTGTAGCTTACTGTTTTGTTGTGCGCCGCGCTTTATTTTATCGGCCTTGGTTAACAAAACGTGCGCGGGTAGATTGTAGTGATTACACCATTCCAGCATTTGCCAGTCAGAATCATTTAGCGGGTGGCGTATATCCATTATAATGACCAGACCACCGAGTGCCTGCTGATCACTTAAATAGCGTGTCATCAATTTTTCCCATTCTTTTTTTACGGCGAGAGGGACTTTGGCAAAGCCGTAACCGGGCAAGTCTACAATGCGGTGTTCTTCGTCCATGGCAAAAAAATTAACCAGACGCGTTCGGCCGGGTGTTTTACTGGTTCGGGCTAACCCTTTGTTATCGCATAAAGTATTGATTGCACTTGATTTTCCAGCATTTGATCGGCCCGAGAAAGCAACTTCACGACCGTGAATGGGGAACTGCTTTGGATTGCCCGCGCTAATTAGAAACTGGGCTTTGCGATAATAGCGATTGTCGACGGTTATAGTGGCTTTGTTCATCGGCGGCATTATGCACTTTAACGGTGTAATAGAAAAGAGAGGGAAGCGCAGACAGTTCAAACGACATGTAACATTATTTAATGGCATCCCCGAGTGTTTTTATCGGGAACCCAGTATTTGATGGGTAATATGGTGTATCTGGATTTCCGGTAGAAGCATTCGGGAATGACAAACTAGCAGAAATAGTGGGTACATTATAAAGAGTGATATTGATGCAATGGCGCGGGTGGTGTAGAATCTCGCCACTTTTTCGCCCTCTTTCATGTTTTCTAACATGTCGACATTAACGATTAACTGGGCTTGAATGTTTGGAGTTCAAACTAATGAAAAAATTATTTTTAGCTGGTGTAGTGTTGTTCTTTTCGATGTCTTCTATAGCAACTGCAGGTGATGCGGTGGCTGGAAAAGCTAAGTCAGCAGCATGTGGTGGTTGTCATGGCTTTGATGGTAATAGTGTGCTTCCCGCCAATCCTAAACTTGCGGGTCAGAACGAAGCTTATATCGTTAAGCAGGTGAAAGACTTTAAAGCGAATACCACACGCCAAGATGCGTTAATGATGGGCATGGTCGCAGCGCTTTCTGATGAAGATGTGGCTGACATTGGTGCTTACTTCCAGGCGCAAAGTTTAAAAGCGGCGGCGGCTTTTGATGAAAGCAAAATTGCTGCAGGTCGCGAAATCTATAAAGGCGGTAACATGCAGACGGGTATTCCAGCGTGTCAGTCTTGTCACGGTCCTACAGGTGCAGGTACGGCAGGTATTGGTTACCCTCAGGTTGG
>CAZCOZ010000006.1:5781-7921 GCA_964500555.1 uncultured Thiotrichaceae bacterium
TGGTGTGGCGAATCGATACGCCGTAACCGAGAAGATTATTACGCCAATATGGTTTATATCGGCCATCTTCCCTGCATTAAAGGTGACTTAACAGTGCTGGAGAATGTACGTGCCTTACTGGATACGCGTTCGCTTTCTGTTTCCAATACAGTAATAGAACAGGCTTTAGCAAAAGTCGGTCTGGCGAGTTATGAAGATGTGGCAGGTAAGGCACTGTCTTCCGGTCAACGCCGAAGAATATTATTGGCGTTTGTTGATTTATCAAAAGCAAAATTATGGGTATTAGATGAGCCCTTAACCGCGCTTGATGTACAGGGTGTGGCATTGATGGAGTCGATGATTGTTGAACATCGACGCTCTGGTGGCAGTGTTATCTTTACCACGCATCATGGCATGCAGCTTGATTGCGAAATGCGATCTGTCCGGTTGAGTGACTACGCTCAGGCCATGCGACGAGATTAAGTCTAATGCTAAATGCTTTTTATCATTTATTAATTCGAGATTTGCGCTTAGCCTTGCGCAGTCGACATGAACTGGCAAATCCGTTAATATTTTTTGTGCTTGTGGTTAGCTTATTTCCATTAGCAGTATCGCCGACAACAGAGGCATTGCGGGCGATGGCGCCTGGGGTTATCTGGGTTTCAGCACTGCTTGCGGTACTGCTGTCACTGGATCGTTTGTTTAAACAGGATTATGATGATGGTTCGTTAGATCAGCTGATGTTAAGCCCGAATCCACTGGTGATTTTAGTGTTAGCTAAAGTTACGGCGCATTGGTTGTTAACGGGTTTACCATTGGTTATCATCGCGCCGTTATTGGGGCTGTTTATGTCGCTGCCAGTAGAGGCGGTGAAGGTGCTGGTTTATAGCTTATTATTGGGTACGCCGGTATTGAGTTTGATTGGTGCAATTGGGGTTTCGCTCACCGTTGCGGTGAATCGAGGCGGTGTTTTACTGTCTTTAATCATCCTGCCACTGTATATTCCGATACTGATATTTGGCGCAAATGCGGTGGACGTGGCGATCGATGGCTTGAGCGTTAAAGGGCAATTATTGTTCCTTGCTTCGGTATTGGCATTGGCGGTTTCGCTTGCACCTTTGGCAACGTCGGTGGCGTTGCGGATTACTGCTTCGCGCTGAAATGAATACTATTTTTTTAAAATTAGTTGAATAAGTTATGTGGAACTGGATACAACGTTTTTCTTCACCAAAATATTTTTACGAGATGTCTGCGTATCTGATCCCATGGTTGGCAATTAGTGCATTGTTGGTTGGTGTATATGGCTTATACCTGGGTTTGTTTGTTGCACCAACCGATTATCAGCAGGGCGAAAGTTACCGCATTATTTTTGTGCATGTGCCTGCTGCGTGGATGTCGTTATTCATCTACATGGTCATGGCGATTTCAGCGGGTATAGGATTGATTTGGCAAATACGCCTGGCTGACATGGTGGCAGCGGCAAGCGCACCGATTGGTGCCTCCTTCACCTTCCTCGCATTAGTAACGGGGGCGTTGTGGGGTAAGCCGATGTGGGGTGCGTATTGGGTCTGGGATGCGCGCTTAACGTCCGAATTAATTTTGTTATTTTTGTATTTCGGTTATATGGCGCTGCAATCTGCCATTGACGATCAGCGTAGTGCCGATAAAGCGAGTGGGCTGCTGGCTATTGTTGGTGTTGTAAATATTCCAATCATCCATTATTCGGTAGAATGGTGGAATACTTTGCATCAAGGCGCAACAGTGGCCAAATTTGATAAACCATCTATGCATATAGACATGTTGATTCCGTTATTGCTGATGGCGGTGGCATTTAAGCTGTTTTATGGTACTTTGGTGTTAGTGAGAACGCGCAATGAAGCGCTGTACCGCGACCGCAATCGGCGCTGGGTACGAGAATTAGTAGGAAAATTGTAACGAGCAGTGAAGTAGAGCATAGACGATGAACTGGAAAGAATTTTTTGATATGGGAGGTTACGCTTTTTTCGTGTGGACTTCCTATGGGATCACACTGATAGTCATGGTGGCTAATATAATTGCGCCAATAATGCGGCGTAGAAAAGTGATATTACGTATCAAGCGTGCGATTAAACGTGATAAAATTGAGTTAGCCAATCACCATGAATAGCCATCACCATGAATA
>CAZCOZ010000006.1:8021-18105 GCA_964500555.1 uncultured Thiotrichaceae bacterium
ATCACCATGAATAGCCATCACCATGAATAAAAGAAGTCGTAGAAAAGTTTTAATCCTTGCCATCGTTTTTGGGGTTTCTCTGGCAACGGTGCTGGGTTTGACCGCGTTTGAAGAAAATCTGCTGTACTTTTATAGCCCGACGCAGGTTAAAGCTGGTGAAGCATCTACTTCACATTCCTTTCGTGTCGGTGGACTGGTGGTTGATGGCAGTGTTAAACGGGTGCCGGATAGTCTGAAAATTAATTTCGATATCACTGACAACGCAGAGACTATGAGTGTTGAATATACCGGCATTTTGCCTGATTTGTTTCGTGAAGGTCAGGGCATTGTTGCTATGGGTAGTCTGCTGGCAAACGGTCAATTTATCGCTCAGGAAGTGCTGGCAAAACACGATGAAAATTACATGCCGCCAGAAGTGGCTGATGCCCTGAAAGCATCTGAAAGTTATAAAAGTAATGATTATTCTGGAAAAATGTAAGCTTTACATCCCTTGCTAAAAACGAAGTAAAACCTATGATTCCTGAACTCGGACATTTTGCCCTAATCATTGCTTTTATTATTTCTATTGTTCAAGGAGTGGTGCCGTTAATCGGTGCGCATAAAAATAATGCCGCCCTGATGGCGATAGCAAGACCGGCTGCCCTTACCCAGTTTTTCTTTATTGGTCTGGCTTATGCGGCTTTAACGCATTCCTTTATCGTACACGATTTTTCGGTGTTAAATGTCGCTCAACACTCTAATTTAGCGCAGCCATTGCAGTACCGAATTACAGGCGTATGGGGCTCGCATGAAGGCTCATTGCTATTGTGGGTCTTGATTCATTCAATCTGGCTTGTTGCGCTGGCGGCGTTTAGTCGCAATTTGCCGCAGATGATGATATCGCGTGTGCTTGCTGTGATGTCTTTGGTTGGCAGCGGTTTCCTGTCGTTTATGCTGTTTACTTCAAACCCTTTTACGCGGGTGTTTCCTGCACCACTGGATGGCAAGGAATTAAATCCTTTGTTACAGGATTTTGGCATGATCATCCATCCGCCGTTATTGTATATTGGTTATGTTGGTTTTGCGGTGGCCTTTTCGTTTGCCGTTGCCGCTTTGATCGCGGGCCGGCTGGATGCGACATGGGCGCGTTGGTCACGGCCATGGACGACAGCGGCATGGAGTTTTTTAACCATGGGCATTGCCCTGGGTAGTTGGTGGGCATACAACGAATTGGGCTGGGGCGGTTGGTGGTTCTGGGATCCTGTTGAAAATGCCTCGTTTATGCCGTGGTTGGTGGGCACTGCATTAATACATTCGCTGGCGAGTACAGAGAAGCGCGGTGTATTTAAAAGCTGGACAGTATTGCTGGCGATACTGACCTTTTCGTTAAGTCTGCTTGGTGCCTTTATTGTCCGTTCTGGGGTATTAACATCAGTGCATGCGTTTGCGGTTGATCCTGAGCGTGGTGTTTTTATTCTCGCTTTCCTCGTTCTTGTGGTGGGTAGTTCGTTGATCCTATATGCCTGGCGTTCATCTGCCGTGGTCAGCATTGGACGATTCAAATGGTTCTCGCGTGAAACGGCATTACTGTTAAATAATGTTATTTTCCTGACGGCGGCCATGGCCGTCTTTATTGGAACCTTGTACCCGTTAGTTGTTGATGCTTTTGGTGGCGGTAAAATTTCAGTCGGGCGTCCTTATTTCGATGCCATGTTTTCACTGGTGGCAATTCCGCTTTTATTGTTGCTTGGTATCGGGCCAACCGTGCGCTGGAAGGTAGATAACTGGCAGCGAAACAGTAAAGTGCTCTCCTTCTTCTTTGTTAGCTCGCTGGTGTTGGGCATGCTGATTCCATTTCTGGTCGAAGATAAATTAAATATAACGGTTGGCTTAGGACTGGCGGGTGCAATGTGGGTTACTTCCAGTACGCTGAAAGAGTTATTTTTTCGGATATCGCGGCGTGCCAGTCTGCCATATTCGTATCTGGGTATGGTGATGGGACATTTGGGTTTGGCGGTATTTGTCGTTGGCGTCACAATCACTTCGACATACCATATAGAAAAAGATATTCGCATGGTTCCGGGTGAAAGTTATGACGTTGCGGGTTATGAATTTCGTTTTCAGGGCGTGAAAAAGCGACAAGGTCCGAATTACTTAGCAGACGAAGCTTTGATTGAAATCTGGTTTGAAGGAAAAAAACTCGATGATTTAATTCCGCAGAAAAGGGTTTATAGCGATATCACTAGTCCTATGACAGAGGCTTCTATAGATGTAACAATGTTTCGTGATTTATATGCGGCGTTAGGCGAAGAACTGGAAAATGGTGCATGGAGTATGCGTGTGTATTACAAACCATTTATTCGCTGGATATGGGCGGGTGCCGCATTTATGGCGATTGGCGGGTTTTTAGCAATCAGTGATCGTCGCTATCGTCAAAAAGCGACTTCACGCAGCCGACGCAGCAAGCGACCCAGTACAAGTGTTGCTGTTGCTGATAACGCAGCTTAGTAACATTTAAAACACTATGGAAAATGAACAGCCATCATTATTAAAGCGGTTTTTGCCGCTAATCATCTTTGCGGCGCTGGCAACATTGCTAGCGATTGGTTTAACACTGAACCCGCGTCTGGTGCCGTCCCCCTTAATTGATAAACCTGCGCCTGAGTTTGAGTTGCCCTTGCTATTACAGCAGGGCAGCTTTTCAGATAAAGATTTTATGGGTGAAGTGACACTGCTAAATGTTTTCGCAAGCTGGTGCGTGTCCTGTCGACAGGAGCATGAAGTGATTAAGTACCTGGTTCGCAATGGTGTGCGTGTTGTTGGTTTAAATTATAAAGATGAGCCGGAAGATGCGAAGAAATGGTTGGCAAAACTAGGTAACCCTTACCATGTTGTAGTGGCTGATTATGATGGTCTCGCAGGCATTGAGTGGGGTGTTTATGCGACACCGGAGACATTTTTAATTGATAAGAAAGGTATAATCCGGCACAAAGTGATTGGCCCTTTAACCAACGATGAGAAACTGGAGGGTTTAATGGCAGCGATGGTTTCACTGAATAAATAAGGTTGAACATATGAGCAAGTTAATTTCCATTTTATTATTTTCTGTTGTATTAATATCAGGTTTTGTTTTTTTGCCTTCCGTGGCATTAGCGGTGCCGTATGAAACGTTTGAGTTTGACTCTCCGGAAACTGAAAAAATGTTTCATACAATAAATGAAGAGTTGCGTTGTGTGGTTTGTCAGAATCAGAGCATTTCCGAATCAAATGCAGAACTGGCGCAAGATCTACGCCAGAAAGTTTATACCATGTTGAAAGAGGGTAAATCGGAAAAAGAGATCACCGATTTCATGGTGCAACGTTACGGAGAGTTTGTTTTATACCGTCCGCCATTTGAACCTAAAACCTGGTTGCTGTGGTTTGGCCCAGCGATTGCTTTTCTTTTGTTTCTGGTATTTGCGGTGCGTTTCTTGAAATCGCAATCGGCGAAGCCGCAGGTAAAAAGTTTGAGTGAAGAAGATTTAAAACGTATAAAAGATTTACATGCGCGGCAGGGTGATAATCAATAATGAATGTTACATTTTGGGCTTTACTGATTTTAATGCTACTGCTGGCCATTGGTTTAATGGTGTACCCTTTATTGAAGGGACGTCAGGGATCTTCGCTGGCCTATACCGACAGCAATTTAAAAATCAACGATGAAAAAATTAAGGAGCTTGATCTTGATTTGCAGGAAGGGCGTATCGAACAGCAATATTATAAAGTCGCGCGCGAAGAACTTGATCGCGAGCTGTTGATCGATATTCCTGCAGAAGGCAAAGATACAGCCGCGTTACATTATAGCGGTGTGGTAAAACGTCACCCGGCGTTAGCCTTGATGATTACTATTTTTATTCCGATGTCCGCGCTACTGCTCTATCTTGAGCTGGGTATGCATGCTGCCAGCGAAGACGACTTTATCTCCAGGCAGCCGCAAGAGCGGGCGCAAGTCACCGATCAAACGTCAGTCAAGGACATGGCGCGAGAGCTGGAAGCAAAAATAGAACGAGACGGTGGTACTGTTCAGGAGTGGACCATGCTGGGTCGAGCCCATAAATATATGGGCAACCATGCGCTGGCCGCAAATGCCTTTGCTGTGGTGTTGGAAAAAGATGACAGCAATGCATCGCTGCTGCTTGAACGTGCAGAAATGCTGGCACTGGCTAATGACCGAAAGTTTAACGAGGAATCCAGAGCATTAGTGTTAAAAGCCTATGAACTGGAGCCGGATAACCCTAATACATTGTGGTTTGCAGGTGTCTCAGAATATCAGGCGGCCAATTATCGTATTGCGATTGACCATCTACGTCAGTTATTACCCTTAGCAGAGGGAGAAGAAGACGTAATTAAATCAATCATTGCTATTGTAGCAAAATCTCGAGCTGCTCTGATCGAGGCGGGTGAAAAAATGCCGGAACTTGCTGAGTTATTGGGCGTCAAAGCTATACGGGTTGAGACAGAGTCCGGCAGTGTCAATATTGATGAGCAGCGACCAGAAGCGTTGGTATCCGCTACTAAACTGCAGGTTACCGTTAATGTAAGTGATGCAGTTAAGCAAAAATTTAATGCGGATGATGTTGTCTTTGTTTATGCTAAAGCAAAACAGGGACCGCGGATGCCGCTCGCTGCACAGCGTTTGACGTTAGCGGCGTTGCCGACAACGGTGACTCTGGATGATTCTATGGCTATGGTTGAAGGCATGAATCTGAGTGCATTTGATCAGTTAATTATTTCTGCTCGAATAACAAAATCGGCATCAGCAATTGCAATGAGTGGTGATTTCATTGGAGAGGTCGAACTCGGCGTGGAAGACAAGAACGCGCTAGCAAAAATAAATATTGTTATTGATACGATTGTTCCCTAAATAAATAAGCGTTATAAACTAAGATTGATCTAAAATACATTAATTGTAGTTAGATCGAGATGGAGAAATTATGAAAAAATTATTGGTGTTTTTATTGCTAGTGCTAAGTTCGGCCTGTTCACAGGCTGAAGAGTACAAAGAAGGCGTGCATTATAAAAAGTTGCCTCAGGCAGTAACGACAAGCAGCGATAAAATAGAAGTGCTGGAATTTTTCTGGTATGGCTGTCCCCATTGTTATTCCTTTGAGCCATATGTTAACTCCTGGAAAAAAACAAAGCCTGAAAACGTAACATTTGCGCGTGTACCTGCCATTTTTCGACCAGACTGGGAAATACAGGCGCGTACATATTATGCGCTGAGTAATATGGGTTTGATAGAAACTGTTCACGGCAAAATTTTTGATGAAGTCCATAAAAACAAAAAACATTTAAATACGCTGGAATCGATGACTGCGTTTGTTGAAAAGAGCGGGGTTGATCGCAAAAAATTCCTGGAAGAATATAATTCGTTTGGTGTCGATGGCCTGGTGAGAAAAGCCAAGAAAAAACAATCTGAATATAGAATTCAGGGCGTTCCAGGTATCGTGGTTAATGGTAAATATCTAGTGAGCGGCAGTATGGCGGGTAGCTACGATAATATGGTAAAAATCATTGATCATTTGATTGCGTTAGAGTCGAGAGCAACGAATTGATTGGTATTTACCCGCAGTAATATAAAAAAGACTGCCTCTAAGCAGTCTTTTTTATTGTGTGAAGATTGTAGAAAATCATATATGGCGCGCCCGACAGGATTCGAACCTGTGACCTTCGGTGTCGGAGACCGATATTCTATCCAGCTGAACTACGGGCGCGTTTAAAGCCGGTGATTCTAGCATGTCATTTAGCCTCTATTACTGTTTCGATGTTGATTGTAGGAGTTGTTTTTTTCTACTTTTACGCAGAGCATTTATCGTCGGAACATGAACTGTCGAATAATATTACATTAACTAATTTATTTGCAATAAAAAGATTAAAATATGATCAAATATATAAAAATTTGGATGAACCCGCTTGTTTAGTGTAATATTAATGACAATACCTGTCGACAAGCGATACACTTTGTTTCTTATTTTGAGCAAACATGTAGGTCAAAGAGAAGTATCTCTATCGTTTTCAGTCGTTTACAAAATCTGGCACAGAACATGCTCTCTAGTTCGTGCGGTTTTAAGTTATTTTCAAAAAATGTGACACATTAAAATGCTTATTTTCTAATGGTAATTAGAATGCATTTTGTGATGTGGGAAGCTGGTTGACTATTAATCAGTATTTAAAATTTAAAGGAGATTTTACAGTGGAAGAAAATTCAAAAGAAGTTGAAGTGCATGAAGATACGAAAAAGCTATCGTTTGTTATCGTATTTTTATCACTAGTTGTTGTTGCATTGTTTGGCTTAGCGCCATTTGTTTAATTCAGAAACATTTATGTTAAAGTCTACTGCTCAGATGATGGAGAGGGCAGTGTGTTGATTTTAGGCTGCGGCATATTCCATTAAGTTGGTATCTTGGACATTGATCAGGAACTTTATAAGATGCTCGATGTTTACAAATCAGTTTTCAGTCTCGAAGGGTCACCATTCCGTTTAGGCCCTGACCACCGTTTTTCTTTTGAACACCTCACATATAGTGATGCCAAATCATATCTAAAGTATGCAATTGCTGAAGGCGAAGGTCTTGTAGCGATTACGGGTGCGCCTGGTACGGGTAAAACAACATTAATTGCGTCATTAATTTCTGAACTAGATTTGATGCAAGTTAAAGTTGGTGTAGTAACGGATGTGCAGTTGGATCCAACTAGTTTAGTCGGCTTAGTTGCTGATGCGTTTTCTGTGAAGACAGATGGTTTAGGTGGCGCTAGCGTAATGTCTGAGTTAAAACGCTTTCTAATAAATGAATCGAATAAAGGTTGTCGAGTTATTCTTATTGTGGATGAAGCGCAGGGGTTGTCGAATACGTTACTGGAAGACTTACGTTTGCTATCGAATCTTCAGCATAATTTAAAATTATTACTGCAGATTTTTTTGGTTGGCCAGGAAGGCTTGATGGATGTTATAAGGTCACCGGGTATGGAGCAATTGCATCAGCGGCTGATTGCTGCGGCACAATTGAAGGCGCTCACTTATCAAGAAACGGTAGAGTATGTTGTACATCGAATGAAGTGTGTTGGTTGGGACGGTGACCCCTCGTTTTCTGATGAAGCCTATAATTTAGTTTATAAATTTAGTGCGGGTATTCCCAGAAAAATTAATCTTATATGCCACCGTTTATTTTTGTTCGCGGGCTTAAAAGAAAAGCATGAATTACTCGGTAGTGATGCATTGCAGGTAATTGTTGAACTACACCATGAAGGATTATTAACCTCTGGCGCGCGACGTGCTTTGGGTGAATATGTCGATGGAATTAAAGAGTTAGCTGTTAGCTAACGTTCATTTTTCGCTGTGCTTACATGTATCAAATGTGTATAGTGTGATTGGTCTAAATACACCGGGTCAGAATCAACGAGGTCAAAAACTTCTTTTTTTGATTATCGGTTTAGCTGTGGTATGTGCATTATTCTTACCTTTTAAAACACCTAACCTGTGGTGGCATGAAGCGTTAGATAGTGCTCACTTTGCTTTGTTTTTTTTTATATCTCTTGGTTTATATTTTTTATTTTCTACACGGCTTTCTTTTTCAGGCATCATACCAACCTACGCTGCAGTATTGATTGCAGGATTAATTTTTGGCGTTGTGATTGAACTATTGCAAGGACTGTTTCAAAGAGAGGCCAGTGTTGACGATTTGTACAGAAACTTTTTGGGTATGGCGTCGGGTCTTAGTTTTATTGCATTTACTCGACAGAAAGTGTTGCGCAATAAAATAGTGGCGGCTACATTTTCATTTGGTTTTTTATTGTTAGGTATTGCCCCACTGTTTCAAATAAGTTTGGACTATCTGCAGCGTGATAAAAATTTTCCGTTTATTACTGCGTTTGAAGAGAAAAACTTTGCTCGATTTCTTCATTTTAACCATGCAGCGTTATTAGCTGATGAGTCTGTCATGCGTGATGGTGAAAAATGACATCGCATGAGGTTCGACCCAGGTGAGTATTCAGGTGTTGATGTTACCGAACCTGAAAGCGACTGGTCGGCTTTTCGTGAGCTGCACTTCCAGGTGTTTTCGGATAATGCTGCCGACATCATTTTCACTCTAAAGATTTATGATGAAAGGCATAATCAAAACTATAATGATCGTTTTAATCAGCGTCTTATTATCCGGCCAGGATTAAATGAGATAAGAGTCGATTTAATTCAGGTGCGTGATGCGCCAGTTGATCGAAGGCTGGATTTAGCGAACATTTCAGGTGTTCAGTTGTTTCTAGTAAATGTAGAGTCCCCATTATTTCTTGGGTTGAGTGACCTACTTCTTGAAAAATAACTGCTATCCTTATGGGGAGAATGTCTCAGGAACACGGGAAATGTTAGAATCCGTGGCACTTTGTTACGTGGAATGGCTGTCCGCAATTGTTTGATCACTTAAATTAAATTTAGAGAATATAACCTGACTTCGTTATGGGTACAGTAAAATTTTTCCGTCATTCAACAAAGCTTTCCAGGTATTACGTACCGACAGAGTTTGTTGTTGTAGCAATTCTTGAATTTTTTGCTTTGCTATTTTCATTGTATCTGGCGTTGGAAGTGCGTTTTTGGGATGGTGAATGGCACAGGGAGTTAGGTGAATTTTTACCGAGAGCACTGGTTTATACCATAGTCATGCAGCTGTGCCTGGTCGCCTTCGGTGCCTATCAGAGACAAACTGGCCGTTTTATAAACATGCTGATGTTGCGTATTGCCAGTGGGCTTCTGTTAGGGCTTATCCCTCTGGGCGTTAGTTTCTATTTCTTCCCGACCTTTTTTCTGGGTCGTGGCGTATTATTCCTGGCCGTTGTATTTAGCTTTCTCCTTATCTCAATTATTCGCCTGTTCTTTAGAAAAATAGTTAAAGAGCGTAATATGTGGACGCGTGTGCTGGTGTTGGGCGCGGGTCATAGGGCTAATCTCATCCGAGAGGCAGTGACAGCAGGTGAAATCAAGGGTTTAAATATTGTTTCGTATATTGCAATGCCTGGCGATAAAGACGTTATGGGCGATGTGAACGTGCAACCGCTGGAGAAGCAGAATTTAATCGAATATGTGGAAGAGCTGGATATAGATGAAGTGGTCATTGCGGTGGATGAGCGTCGTTCAAGCGCATTTCCAACGAAGGACTTAATAGAATGTAAAATGAGTGGTCTCAATGTACTCGATTTGGTGACCTTCTTTGAACGGCGTGCCGGAAAAATTCGACTCGATATGTTAAATCCCAGTTGGTTATATTTGTCTGAAGGCTTTCAGATAGGGGCAATTCGACGGGTTTTAAAAAGAGCAGTCGATCTTCTAGCTGTATTGATATTGTCGCCATTTGCGCTCTTTTTTGGGGCAATTGTTAGTCTCGCCATTTTCATCGAGAGTAGAGGCCGTGGTAGCGTACTGTATAGCCAGATACGAGTTAAGCAAGATGGCCAGCTCTTCAAAATATATAAATTTCGCAGCATGGTGTTAGATGCTGAAAAAGATGGTGTCGCGAAATGGGCATCAAAAAATGACTCACGGATCACCCGCGTGGGTCGAATTATAAGAAAAGGGCGTCTTGATGAACTTCCACAATTATTCAATGTCGTAAACGGCGATATGAGTTTTGTGGGTCCCAGGCCAGAGCGACCAGAGTTTGTTGAAAAGCTTGCCAGGGCGGTGCCTTACTACGAAGAAAGACACAGGGTAAAACCTGGGTTAACGGGTTGGGCACAAGTGTGTTATTCCTATGGCGATACCGTAGGCGATAGCATAGAAAAACTGCAATATGACTTGTATTACGTTAAAAACTATAGCGTATTGCTTGATGTGCTGATTTTATTGCAAACAGCGGAAGTGGTAATGCTGGGTAAGGGCGCTCAATAGTTCTTAAGTTGTTATTATAATTTTAATGTGTCAGTTCAATTCGGCGTAAATACAGCGATTATTTCAAATTTTATTTGCAAATTTTTGTTTAGACTCAGTTTTATAAGTGCGCAGAAGCTTTCACGTTTTTTACTTTCTACAGGTGATTGAAATATGTCCTCCCTACGTTTTTATGCTTCATCGTGCTTTAAA